>JAYUPZ010000251.1:0-8779 GCA_043759805.1 Myxococcales bacterium
CCGGCACCTACTGCAAGGCGTGGCTCTTCCGGATTCTCACCAACACCTTTCGCAATCGTTACCGCGAACGGGAACGCGAGAACGAAATCCTGGATGAGGCCGAGTCGTCCGACGTCAACATGGAACGTTTCACCGCCAACGGGGGGCAGGCCATCGACGCGGAGAACGCGCTTTTCGCTGGCATGATCTCGGTCGAAGTTGATCGTGCCTTGCGAGCCTTGCCCGAAGAGTTTCGACTGGTCGTCGTGTTGGCGGATCTGCAAGACTTTTCATACAAAGAAATTGCCGACATCATGGAGTGCCCCGCCGGTACCGTGATGAGCCGTCTTTTCCGCGGTCGCAAAATGCTGCAAACGATGTTGCTGGATTACGCCATCGAGAACGGCATCCTGTCGAAAACGAAAGCCGACACATCGAATAACGAATCGAACGACGAATCGAAGCCCATCCGCCTCGACGCCTACCGAAACAAACGCGCAATTAAGACAACCCCATGAGCTGTCCTGATTCACCTACCCTGCTTCAAAGTTACGTCGACGGCGAATTGACCGGCGACGACAAACAATCACTCGAGAAACACCTCGGGACCTGTGCGCGCTGCACCGATGCGGTTCGATTGCAATCGCGGTTCAAGGCTGCGCTAAAATCACAGCTGGCCGGACCCCGTCTGCCATCCGCGCTACAACAACGGGTAAGCGACGCCCTCGATCGGGAACGCAGCACGCGCCCGATGTCGGTCTGGTTTTCGTTTCAGCGGTTGGTTCCCGCCATGGGTGCGATGGCGGTCTTGGTTGTGGTGTTCTTCACGGCGCGCGATCGAATCTCGCCCATCATCAAACAAGCCTTGCGAACACACAACACCGAGATCCCGCTCGACATCGTCACCACCAATTGCGAGGAAGCAGCGAACTGGTTGCGACAGCGGGTGGGATTCAACGTCCAGCCACCGGCCGTCGCACGGTTGGCGACCTGTGAGGGTGGACGGGTCGTCAATGTCGCCGATGGCTTTGGGGCATATCTCCGTTATCGCGATCAACAGGGCAAACGCTTCGGCGTCCTAATCGTGGACAACGACGGGGAAGCAATCGAAGCGCCTCAACGGCGAATGTTGGGAGGCAAAGAGGTTCGCCTGGCAAGCGATCACGGCACCTCAACCGCCGCGTTCCAGGGCAAAGGCAACGTATGGTATGTCGTGACTTCCGACGACGAGGCCAGCTTGCAGACGGCCATTGAAGCGTCTTTTAGCCCGGGCCACCAATAAAAAGGTTTCGTGTAGAGGCGCTGCGATTGGCGCGCTCCTTGCATAGACAAGTAGCACCTTTGGCTCTACAGGTGCTCAGATGCTGACTTTCAAGCGATTTTCGACTCTATTTGGCTCATCCAACCAAGATGTGGCCCACACCCTCCCAACCAAACACACCGGTTCGTTGCGCCGTGTGGTGTTGGAACGGGCTCTGCACGAACTACACGAAGCCCACCAGGACGCGTTTGACGACCTCCACAGTCAGATCATCGCCTTTCGAACCGAGTTCGAATCACCCAAGACGCCACGACAAAAACGTCGCACCTTGGAAGTCGCATGGGAGGTTTTCCGGCTTCGACAACACATGCACAACCTGTCCGTCGCCGTCGGGCGTCTTGAACGACAGCTTGCCGAGACCGCGGTGGTTTCGACCCTCGAGGTTCAAACCGCCGAGATCTCCATGATGTCCGGCGCGGCCTGAGCCACAGCCGCCCTTTTCAATAGAGAATCGTCGTCTGGGGAAGGGCCTCTCGCAGCTGGGCAATCCCCTCGGACGCGATGCCACTATTGCGCAGGTCGAGCCGACGCAAACCCTGAAATCGCCTCAGGACCGAAACCGCGTCATCATTAATGCGGGCGCAGCCTCGGAGAACCAGGTTCGCCAGTTTGCCGGTCTGTAGAGCGCCCGCCAGCGGCTCCACGATGGCAAGCAGCTCGGCTGTCACCGCGGTCTCTGCCAGATTCAAGGATTCGAGCGATTGCAGCGTCGCAACAGCGGCCATGCCCTCGGCCGTAAGCGCCACCTGCCAAAGGCCTGAATCAGTTCTTTGCTGTCCCCCGAGATCCAGCGCCCGCAAACGTGGCAATGCTCGCAAGGACTGCAAACCAATTTCCGTGATACGATTCCCACCGATCGTCAGACGCGACAGGCCGGGCAATCGAACGAGAAAGGACATCCCGGTGTCCGTCACCCGGGCGTAACTGACCGAGATATCTGTCAGCGCGGGCAGACGCGACAGGAGTTCCATCGTCGAGTCCGTTACCGCCGTGGCCTTCAATTCGATCTGCTGTAACGACTTCCAACCCTTGATGTGTTGCACCCCCTCGTCGGTTATCTGTTCGGCAAGGCCGAGATTCAGAGACCGCACAGAGGAAAGGTCGCGGAGGTGACGAAGTCCCAGGTCGGTAATTCGGGTATGCCCAAGGTCGAGCCTCTGGACACCTGGCAGCGCGGCGACACGCACAAGATCGGTATCGCCAACCCAAGTGGATCTCAGGTCAACGGACAGACCGGTCGGGGTACGATTTGCGTGACCACCCATCGCATCGATCCAGCGGGTGCCAGCGGGCAGCGCGGCACCGGTTACGCCCATGATGACAAATAAATGCTGCCAAATCATCGACGCTCCATCATGCCTGCGCGGCTATCCCAGCGAATGTCACAGGAAGGGAAGGCGCGCTTGAGCGCTTCGTACCCCTCTTTACCGACAGTCGTGTGTCCAAGGTTGAGATACCCGAGGGACGAAGACTGTGGGCCGACAGCCAAAACCCGTGCGCCGGCATCCGAAACACGGGTGTGATCTAGACTCAGGCGTTTCAACGACTTGAGCGATGACAGCGGTGTCAGGGCACCATCGGTCACCTTGGTCCAATCGAGCGTCACCTCTTGCAACGAGGGCAACGCGCCAAGAGCCGCCACCGTCGCATCGCCCGCGAGCGAGCCCTTAAGGTTGATTGACTCGAGTTGCGTCAGATGGGGCAAGACCAAAGCCGCCGCATCACCCAAGGGTACGTGGGACAAATCAAGCACGCGCAAGGCCTTGAACTGCCCCAGATGTACCGCCCCTTTCGCTGTCAAAGTTGTCGTTTCAAGAGCCAGACGCTGAAGATCTTTCAAAACACCGAGCGATGCCAGCGCATTGTCATTGATGTCACAGTACGAAAGATCAAGTTCACGCAGGCTTGAAAGCCCGGTCAGTTCGCTCACCGTGGTTTGATTCAGCCGGGTGTCCGCAACATCCAAAACACGAAGACTGGTAAGACGTCCCAGATTCGCGCCCGTAATCGCCGTGTGTCTCAACCGAAGCACAGCAAGATTTCGCAACGAGCGCAATGAGGCGACAGCCTGATCCGAGATGCGCAGGTTGTTCAAATTCAGGCTCTCAAGCGTTGTCATCCTGGATAGTTTTGCAACACCCACGTCGCTGAGTTCCGTGAACGATACATCCAGGTTCTTGATCTTCGAAAGTGCGCGCAGAACCGTCACGTCCGCGTCACCAATCGCCGAGCCGGAGAGGTTGACCGAGACGACGTTTCCGTTGTCGAGAGTCGCCACCCCACCCTGCGCCCTAACCCAGTCGACGACCGCCGTCTGGGATGTTTTTCTGGGAGGCGAAATGCGCATGCCAACGCTCGACGGGGCGTTATCTACGAACTCAACGGCGAGAGCGGGATTGGATCTTCGAATGTCAGCCACGCCCGAGCCGGAAACACCGGTGTATCTCAAATCAAGGAATCGCAACGATCGATTGCGAGCGAGTTGCGCAAGGCCCGCGTTGCTGATGGGATTTCGATAAAGGTTGAGCTCACGAAGATTGGACATCCCCGACAAAAACTTGATGCCCGCATCGGTAATGACCGACGCAAGCAAGTCCAGCCTCTCTAACTTTTTCAATCCTCGAAGGCGAGCGAGCCCGGCATCGGTCAATCGGCATCCGTAGAGATCCAGCTCTCGCAACTCGGTCAAATTCGATAGATGAACCATGCCCGCATCGGTCAGGGGAGTATTGCGAAGAATCAAGCGGCGCAAGCGACGCATGCCAGCAATGGACGCCAGGCCCTCATCCGAAACACGGGTATTGGTGAGGTCGAGATTCTCGAGACCCGTTAATTCCTTGAGACCGAAACCCTGGATTTTCGCCTGATTCAACCGTAGTTCACGCAAACTTTTGAGTGGACCCAGGCCTACCATACCGGCATCGGTGATCTCCACCTCGGTGAGGAAATGAATCCCCAGCGAGAACGATTCGAGTTTCTTCAGGCCGGCAAAGTGCTTGAAGATATGGTTGGAATCGCGGCGGTCGCCTGCGGCCGGATTGAACACGTGGGGTGGCAAATGAATGGCTCGGAGAGACGAAAGCGTCGAAACGCGAGACAGGGCATCCGGTTCGATCGCTGTCGCGAGCAAATCAAGTTCGGCCACCGAGAAGGAGCCCTCCGGCAGGGCATCTTCGGGGCCGAGGCGCACGGGTGCACTGCCGGGAGACGACATCTGAATCGTAACACGTGCGCCCACGCCAAGAGCCCACGCTGCAACCGATCGGTCATCCGATGCGTCCGTTGATCGCTTATCCGAGGCGTCGCCTTCAGCAAAGGCAGGCCTCGCGAGCAGCAGGACAGAGGCTGCCAAGTAGCCCTGACGGATGGAACTCATGTGCGCAAGATCTCCGTCAATCGTCGCGATGCCGTCGCGTATCCGGGAAGACCAACGCCGAGGATGTCATTCGCAATCGTGAGGTACAGGTCGCCGATGGTACCAAGCGCGCGGGTATGGGTTCCCGTACGGTTGCGCTTTTTGTTCCCGGCCAACAGGACAGAAAGCCCGGTATTTTTGTGATCGTTGCCTTCTGCGTGCTCGTGCACGAAAAGCAGCAGCGTATTGTCGAGAACAGTGCCGTCTCCTTCGGGTACAGAACGCAAACGACCGATGAGGTAAGCAAACTCCTCCACATGCCAGCGGCAAATGTCACGCAATCCCCACACCGCCGGAACGCTGCCACCCGGAACGTGCTTGTAGTGCGTATAGTCATGATGGCGTAACAGCGTATGACCAAGCCACGGGAACCGCGTCAGCGACTGGCACTTGGTCAGCATGTATGACGCCACCCTTGTCTGTCCCGTGGTCAGCGCCGAAACCAACAAGTCACTTTGGACCTTGGCGATGCGGGGATAATCCCGCATATCGCCATCGTCCGAAGGTGCCGCTGGAGTGGAGGCATCCTGCGCCGGCAAACTGCTGATGGCACGCTCCAGATCGCGAACGGAGCTGAGATGCTCGTCGACGCGACGCCTGTCAGAAGACCCAAGTTGTTCCGAGAAACGTTTTGCATCGGCGCGAACCACGTCAAGCACACTTTTTTGCCGTTCCAACCAATCCAGTTCGCGCTGTCCAAACAATCGGTCAAACAGACGACGCGGCAACATCTCGGGTGCAAGCGGTCGGTTCATGCCTGCCCAGCTCATGTTGCGCTGCATGCTCTCGCCGAATGATTCGTTGGCAACTCCTATCTGTAGAGAACGGAAACGCGAGCGAACGCCGAGCTTCCCCGCGAGAACTTGGTCAAAAGACGCTGCGCCTGCACCACGACCGGTGTAACCGGCGCACGACACGAGACCCGACATGGAGTTTGTGTGTCCGTTGCCGCCCCCGATCTTGGCTGCAGCGTTGTCGAGACCGGTGATGATCTGTACTTCGTTTCGGTAGACACCAAGCGGGGCAAGACACGGCGTGGTCGCGTAGGCATCGCCGGTTTCCTGCGGAATCCAGAAGCGTTCAGGCACACCGTTTCCGTTAAACCATGTCACGAAGCGGGATTCGACGGGCGTTTCCTTCCCGGTCTCATCGGCATAGGCCGTGCCGTGACTGTTGAACATGGCCTGTAGCGGCGGCAATCCTATGGTCGCCAAACCCGACGCGGACATGCCTTTCAAAAACGTACGGCGTTTAACCATTACCCGGTCCTTTGACAGTGGGGGCTTGGGCAGATGCCGGAGGAGCAACGGGGGTGTAGGCCATCTCCGTTGTTCGAGCAACCGACACAAGAAGTTCCTTGAACCGATATTTGGCCTTTTTGAAATCGGCGAGCATTTGCTTCAAATTCGCTTCGTCGGACGAGCTTTCCTTGCGTCCCATCGCGTAGCGAAACAATTGTTTGACCACGCAGAGCTGGCACTGATCGTTCTTGGAAAGCGTGATACCAATGTCGCGCGGGCCCTTGAATTCGGAGTTTTCCACACCAAGAATGGATCCTGACGTTTCCACTTCAAGTTCAAAGGTCTTGCTCGGCTCGGCCGGCAAAGGCTTTCCGTCATCGTCTACTTTCTGGGGTGGACGGAAAACCACCTTCATCTTTTCGCCGTAGCCGCCGATCGCGTCGAATCGTTCAAAGGCAAATCCAACCGGATCCACAAGACGGTGGCAACTTGCGCACGACGGATCGGAAAGGTGCTGAGCAAGTCGCTCGCGGCTCGTCAACGGCCGATCGCCCTCAAAGGTCGGCAGATCCATGTTGACGCTGGGTGGAGGCGGTGGCGTTGTCTGGCACAAAAATAGTTCGCGAATGTACAGCCCGCGTGCGGTGGGTGAGGTTTCACTCGGCTTGCTCGTTGCCACCAAAAACGATCCGTGGCCCAAGATCCCCGAACGCTCCGAATCCGGTGGATACGCGATGCGTGGGTTGCCCAGCACGGGCGCTTCAAGACCGTAGATCTTGGAAAGCTCGGGCGTTGCAAAGGTATACCGCGACGTGAAGATCTCCATGAAATTCATGTTGTTCCAGACGAGATGCCGTACGAGCGCACGGGTCTCTTCGGTCATCGCACGCGCCACGTCGGCGTTAAATGCGCGGAACGTCCTTCGATCTTTGAAAGAACCCATCACCCGGTCAAAACGAAGCCACTGTGAACTGAACTCGTCGATGGCCGAGATGGCAGCGGGATCGTTCAACATGGAACGGGTCACGCGTTCGACATCGTCGCCGGTCTTGAGCTGACCATTTTTCGCAAGCTCGAAAAGGGATTCGTTGGGCATCGTATTCCACAGAAAATACGAGAGGCGGCTCGCCCGTGCGTATTGCGACAGCCGTGGGTCGGAACTATCGAATAGGTACAGGAACGAAGGCGATTGCAGCATCGACTCGATGACAACGCGCAGACCGGACGCGAAATCCGGTTGACTTAAAAACTGTCGTACGAATCCCTGCTCCTCATTCGGAAACAAAGGGCGTCGCATGGCGCGCCTACCAAAATGATTGATGAACCGATCCCGACAGACCGAATCCGCTCCGGCCAGTTTGCACGGTAAAAGATGCGCCGGATCGCCGTTGGCTATGGCACGAACCGCATTGTCGGCGAGAATTTGAGCCGCGTTGTTGTAGGTCTCGATCAAAACCGGAGACGCCCCCTGACCCAAATGTTGGTTTTGGAATCCATCGATAAAATCCTCGGGAGGAAACGTACGACCCAATCCCGAGCGGTCTCCCAATAACGCCTGCACGGTGTTGTCATACTGCCGTGCGGTCAGCCGACGCAAAACACGACCGCCGGTTTCAGCAAGCGGACGCTTGACCCAACCGAGAATTGCACTTGCCTCGCGCGGATTGGATGCCATCGCAGCAACCCAGGCACGCAACACCGCCTCGTCGGAGGTCCCCGGGACGATGCGCTGCCCACCGGCATGTTTCATGTTTTCGGTTGGCTTTCGCAGCAACCGTGAGTTCTCGCTATCTTTCGTGTCGACAAGTTCAAGCAACCATTCCCGGAACTCGCGCACCCGTTCCTCTGACGATTCGTACGCGGGAAACACCAGGCGGGTGTCGGACGCAACGCCGTCGGAGCTGTGGCATTCGATGCACTTGCCGGCATCGAATACGGCCGCAAGCAGTTTGTAGTCAGGGGTTGCGTTTGCCGGTGTTGGGCGCAACACCAACGTCGCCAACCCAAACACACATAAATATCTCAACACGGTGATTGATGGTGAGTTGGGAGCACACCCCGTGTCAACGAAACCACCGCTGCGTCGTGTGCGGGCTGCGATCCGCATCACCGTTTGCTACCGAACAACAAACCGGATCACAGAGTCCGGAAAAAAATCCTCCAGACGACGGGCTCGCGTGAATGCGCAATCATGTCCAAAAAGTGGCTCTGAATCGTTCATAAGCAAGTTCGTACTTTCGAGTTTTCGTTCTCCACAAATCAATCGACCGGCCCTTTCAGCCGATTTTCCTACTGGCGACGTCTAACACCCCGAAGCTACGCCCGCGTCCCTGACGAATTCAACCCGGAGGCAGTTCGTGAAACCAAAGATTTCGGATACTTACATCGGCTCAAGCGCATCCAAAGGCACAGCCTTGCTGGCCCTTCTAATGGTGCTCTCCTGCAACAAATCAGGCGGTGGCGGCGGGGGGGGCGGAAAAAATCAGGGCGGTGGAGACGGAGGCAATCAAGCCAATGGGGGTGGTTCGGCAGGCGAAAATGGTGCGGGCGGCGGGGGCGATAGCAGTGGCGGCGGACAAGGCGGTCAGGGCGGTGGCAAGACGGGCGGAACCGGCGGTGGCACGACAGGCGGAACCGGCGGTGGCAAGGCAACCGGCGGCACGGGCGGAAGCGCGGCGGTGGTTAACAACACCGCGCTTTGTAAACCACCCAAGTTAAAGCTGATACGCGTTGCGGCCGCCACAAAGGCCAACGTTCCGATGGCACTTGCTCAGGCCAAGGGCGATCCACGGATGTTCGTGGTGGAACGCGATGGACGCATTC
>JAYUPZ010000252.1:0-4194 GCA_043759805.1 Myxococcales bacterium
CGACGCTCGAGGCCGCTGGGTTGCACTCGATGCCAACCCTGTCGGTACTCCGGCAACAGCAACGCTCAACACGACCCTCTCGACGTCGCAGCGGACCGTCATGGACGTGGCCGTGCACGGCTTCTTTGTTCGTGAACGCGTCGGTGAAGACGGTCGAACGTATTCGCAACTTGGCTTTCCCGGATTTGGAAACCTCGGAGCCGAAGGCGCGCCGCAGTTGCCCGCGATGCGAGTCGACCTTGCCATCCCAACCAGTGCCACCGCTGTGACATTGGCCGGGGTTGAGGTGACCGAAAGCAGTGTCCTGCCCGATCCAATGCTGGTTTGGCCACAAGAGACACCAGAACGAGATCATCCCGAGGGTGATCCCGAGATATTCCGTATCGACGCGCGCATCTATTCCGGTCAGGTATTGTGGCCGACCGCCGACGGAGCAGCGCAACGAATTGAAACGCGCCTCGGCACCATCCGATCGACGACGGCATTTGCATTCCCCGTTCGCTGGGATCCATCGACGCGACAACTGCGTGTGAACCGTGCCGCTCGTTACACTTTCGACCACGGTGGCGAAACCCAAACCAGCCCGCCAATGACACGTGACCGATACGTTTCGGCCAAAATTCGATTCGCCAACTGGCCCGTTGCCTCGCTCTACTATCCGGTCAACGTCCTGTTCTACACGAGCGACTTCCTGTTCATCTATCCGCCTGCATATGCTGACGAAATCGCGCCGCTTGCCAATCAAAAACGAGCCCGTGGTTTCAGTGTAACTGAGCTAACAACTGCGACAACCGGAACGACCTGCGCAAGCATTCGTACGGCGATTCAGGGTTGGTACGCTGCTCAACCTGCCTGGCGAGACAAATACGCCATTCTCGTTGGTGATACGAACGTCATTCCCCTTTGCACGGCGCCCACGGGAGATCCGACCGACGATTTGTATGCATCCCCGGTTGGCAGCGACCTGGAAGAGGAAATCTACCTCGGTCGTTTGTCCGTCGACAACGAAACCGATGCGACGAATCAGGTCGCCAAGATCCTCCAGTACGAGGACGCACCCAATTTGTTCTTCAATTATGGGCAGGTTCTATTGGTGGCCCACGGTGAGAATGCGCCAGGGAAATATGTCGGTGCACATGAAGTCGTACGAACGGCAGCCTACGCAACATCACCCACGTTCCAGACCCTGTACGGTCACGTTCCGGGCGTCGATGATGGGGACGTAAGTTCTGCCATCAATGGTGGCAAGGGATTGGTTGCCTATCGTGGCCACGGCAGCGAATCTGCATGGACGGGTTGGAATACGCTGAATCAGTACTACGATTCTGGAGACGTATTTGGCCTGGTGAATGCGGAAACGCAGGTTCCGGTGGTATGGTCGTTCGCTTGTACCAATGCTGCGCTTGACACAAGTGATTCCATCGCAGAAACCTGGATGAAATCGCGTCAACGCGCGGTTGCGTATTACGGCGCCACTGTGCCGTCTTTCACCGTGCCCAATCACCTCCTTGACAAGGAAATGTTCAAGGGCGTTTATAGCCTGGGCCTGGTACGACACGCGCACGCCATCGAATACGGCGAAACCCAGATGGCGGTGGATTCGTACGGAGCGGAGAACGCCTGGATGTACCTGCTGCTTGGCGATCCTGAAATGAGCATCCGTCGCCGCGCTGTCCTCCCCATGGTGGCCCAGCTGCCGCTGCTTATCAACACGTGTCCAACCGGAGGGTGCGTATTGCCCATCACGGTCACCGATCCGCGAACGAGGTTGCCGCGACCTGACGTTTTGGTCAGTGTTTGGAAGGACGGACCCAATGGTGCCGAGGTATTTTCAAACCACTACTCGAACAGTGACGGGCAGGTCTCCTTGCCGGTTGCACCCACGACGCCCGGGCGTTTGTTGGTCGTGATTCGGGACGACGACGGCAACAGTACGACGCAATCGATTGATGTCCGCGCGCCAGGTGCGACTACCGGGACGACCGGTTCTTCAGGCCCCCTCAACCGACTATAGCGAAGTCGTTTCAACGCCACTGATTCCGACGGTGCCACCGAGCACCGTCGGAATCGGCTTTTCTTACGAACGAAAAAAAACATTTGCGACCGATCGCATTCGTCACTGTCTCCTTGTCGAAGAGGTTGAGACGACGATGCGAACATTCTGGATATCGGTCATTTTCATTGGGCTCGGCGGAATTTCTTTTATTGCCTGGGGTCGACTCCGGAGTACGGGACCGTCCGATGCTGTCGAGTTAACTGTACAGGGCGAGAGCAACGACGACCTTCGCGCTCGGCTCGACCGCCTTGAGCATCTCGCCGGACGCTCGGTCGCCGCCGCGATCTCGCAGCCACGCATTGCGGATTCTTTCGACAAGGATGCGGTCGGAACCGAAGCACACGCCGAGCCGGCACCGGAAAAATCGATTGAGGAACAACAGCGCGAGCAGGCCGAGCGCACTCAGAGGGAAACCGAGTTTCTGAACGATAACTTGGCGAAACAGGCCGACGATCCGGCCTGGAGCCGCGGTTTCGAGACGACCTTGCAGGACAAGCTCTCGAAAGCCTTCCCTTCCAGCGACGGACTGCAAATTGAATGCCGATCGTCGCTTTGCCGTGTCGCCATCCATCATGCCGAACAAAGCGACCAGGCGGCTTTTCTTCGCGATTTGCCCAACCACGTTCCGAAGATCGCTGCGATGCGGTGGAACACGGATGGCGACGGCAAAACAACCGTACACATTGTGCGCGATGGCTTCGCGCCACCCAACATTCCAGCTGATTCCGATACCACTCTTTAATCCAAATTCATCTCAAGCAACCGAAGGAAAATCATCATGAAAAAACTATTGGCAACCCTTGCACTGGGACTCATCGTCGTCCCATTGAGCGCGAACGCAGCAGGCGAGCATCGCTACAACCTCTCGATTCCAGGATCGACATGTCACCACACAGGTGCCATGCAACCGAATGCCGCTACAGGTATCGGCAACTGGACGGGGGTTTCACAGATTGTTTCCTGTCCGATTCCCACCGAAACGGATGCAGCAACAACGTTGTACAACTCCATGCTCACAGCGAGTGCCGGAATCGACTTGCCCAGTTGCACAATGCGTGTCGTTCAGACGACGTTGAACGGGCAGTCGGCGTGGGTTTACTGGCCGAACTCGGCTGCGCAGAACTGGCAGTCGGGCTTGGGATATGCCGCCTGGCAGAATCTCCCGTTGCCAGCAAACAGCGCTGCCGCCATCACCTGCAATGTTCCCCACAACCAGACGATTTGGCACTACACCGCCCGCAGCAACTGGACTCAACAGATCTGAGAACTTCTTCATTCGCAGGCATCCCATTATCCCTCTGCCTGACGGGGTCTTCGCTTCGCCGAGGACCCCGTTTTTTTTTGCCGTTCGCACCAAACGCCCGATCGCAACCCTGTGCTATGGTCCGGCCCGCTCGGCAGCCCCAGGAAGGCCCCGCCGGAGACATCCATTTCAAGATGATCAAGGTCAAACGCATCGATCACGTGGCCATTGCCCTTCCCGCCCTGGCGCCGGGACTTGCCACGTTTCAGAACTTATTTTCGCTGCAAACCGGAAGCCGGGAATCGGTCTCTGCGCAAAAGACAAACGTTTGTTTTTTGCATACCGGATCACCCGACGACGACGCCACCGCGATCGAATTGATTTCCCCCGCCGGAAACGAAAGCCTCCAGCGCTTCGTCGACAAACGCGGCCAGGCCATGCATCACATTTGCCTCGAAGTTGAAGATCTCGCTTTGGCCCTCCAAGAACTGGCTTCGGCCGGAGTTGAACTTATCGACAAGACCCCACGACCCGGTGCCCGAGGACATTTAGTCGCTTTCATTCATCCACGCAGTACAGGCGGCGTCCTGTTCGAGCTGTGCCAGACCTCGCATGCGGAGACCGCAAAATGAAAAACCATCGCCTCGCCCAGCTTGCAACCCTCCTCGGACTCTCGTCGCTTGCCAGCACTGCCGCGTTTGCCCAGTACGGCGGCGGAATGCAGCCTGGTGGCGGCATGCCCGGAATGGCCCCTCCCCAGGGTGGCGGAGCCGATCCCGGTACCGACGGACCGGCTGAAAAAGCACCGGACGATGACGAAGAGGACGACGAGACCGATCCCATCGGGCCTTACGAAGGCTATCGCCGTAAATCGCAAATCATCGAGCTCAATGGC
>JAYUPZ010000253.1:0-8776 GCA_043759805.1 Myxococcales bacterium
CCTTTGTGATGCCGATCGAAGTATCGGGTCGTATTCTTTCAGGCCTCTGGGACATGGTTCGAGGCGCTGTCAAAGCAGAGCTTTCGGGTCCCATCGGCATCGCTCAGCAGATGAGCCAGGCCGCCGAACGCGGGCCGCTTGAGTTCGTTCAACTGGTGATGATGCTGTCGGTTTATCTTGGCCTCTTCAACTTGCTGCCGTTGCCGGCTCTGGATGGTGGCCGAATCATCTTCATTCTGGCGCAAGGCCTAGGTCTCAAGCAGATCACGGCCAAGGCCGAAGCGATGGTTCACATGGTCGGAATGGTGTTAATGTTGGGCTTGATGGTCTTTGTGTCGTTCAAGGACATCAAACGTCTCATCGTCGGAAAACCCGTTGCAACGAAACCGGCAGCGCCCGACGAGAAGCCTGCCCCCACACGGCCAGCTGCGCCGGCCGCTGCACCTGCTCCCGCGTCCCCTTGAAGATGAAATTGGGTTCACCACGCGGCTCACGGATCCATCGCGGTCTGGTGGGCGAGCAAGCCTTGCTCGGTACGCCTTATCTGAAGGATCCGGTGTTGCGTCGCGAGTACGACGCCGAAATAGCGCCGCGAACCGAGGTGCAGCTTGAACGTATCTTGGCGGGCATTCCCACCGGTTTTTCTCCTCAACGCGCACTCGATCTTGGTGCTGGTACTGGGGCCGTGGGGCGTGTGCTACGCAAGCGCTACGGCAAGACCCTTGAACTCGTTGCAGTCGACCGGGTTGCGGGTCCGGGAATCATCGTTGCCGACGTGATGAAGGCCTGTCCGCCGAATGGTGTCGCCGGTCCGTTCGATTTGATTGTGGCCGCCCACCTTCTGTGCGAACTGAAGGCACTCGACACCGTTGCACGCGCGCGCCTGGTGCTGGCCTGGTGCAGCAGCCTGCTGTCACCTGGTGGGCGAATGGTGATTCTCGAGCCCGCGCTCAAGGAAACCACGCGTGAGCTCCTGATGGTTCGGGATCGACTGGTTTCTGAATCCTGGTTCGTCGAGGCCCCCTGCTTTCTTCAGGGTCCATGCCCCGCGTTACAACGTGAACGCGACTGGTGTCACGACAGTGCCCCCTGGCCGGGTGGTCGAGCACCGCGCGCCGACTTCAGCTACCTCGTCCTCCGCCAGGCAGACCCGGCACCGGTCGAGCAGGCGATACTGCGTGTCACAAGCGATCTCATCAAGGAAAAAGGTCGCCTGAAAATCTTCGCCTGCGGAGCCTTGGGCAGGAATGCATTCGTATTGCAAAAACGCGATCGGACCGATGCCAATCGAGCGTTCGAGGATCTCACGCGGGGCGATGTGATTCGGATCGAGGGAACCACCGAAAGCGGCGACGGCTTGCGACTGGGTCCGGCTTCCGTCGTCAAGTGATGCCTCTTCAGTAACCGAGTTTTTGCAGATGCGATTTTGCGCCCGCGGCCTCGCGTGAGTCGGGAAACTTTTTCATGATTGTCCGGAAAAGTCGTTCGGCGTTGTCGTAGTCCTTGCGCGCATCCGCATAGAGCCGGGCCAAAAGGAACATGGCCTTTGGCGCAATCGGATCGGCTGAAAACGCAATACGTTTAAGCACGTCAATGGCAAGGGGAACCTGGCGGTGTTGCGCCAGCGCCGCACCCACCATGAACAGTTCCGACTCGTTGAGGTGAAGGATTAGGTACGCGGGCTCGGCGCTGAATCGGGTAACGACCTCCTCGAATTTCTTGTCTGCGAGCGCGCGTTTTAGATCCGCCGCCGGGCCCAGGAATTGCGGAATGTGTACGCCGGAATCGGCAAGATCCGCCGACCACCGGGGCCGGGCATCGTGGTCATTGTCGCCGACGGCCAGCGGGATTGGCAGGGGCGGGGCGGACAATTCGCCTTGCAAGCCAAGCGCGATGCCGTGATCCGGTGCGCTGTAAGCGTCATCGGGCGGCGCGAAGGGATCGCGTGGTGCAGGCGTGGGGGCGCGCAGGTCGATACCGCGATCCTCGGTCGGCCGTGCCGCCGCCGTTTGTGCTTCGCGTGAATCGAAAGGATCATCGGACACAGGCGTGAGGTCGATTGGCTCGAAGGTGCGCGCATCGGGCTTCGGTGCGGGCAGTACGCGCTCACCCCGGGGCTCGACGCCCGGCAAGATCGGTTCCTGGTAAAGCGTGTCATCGCCCCAGTCGAGCGCGTGTCCGTGAACAAAAAGGACGAGTCCCATCACGTGGGCCCAAACGAACATTGGGTAAAGCGAAAACACCTGCATTAACCAACCGGACAGGACCGGGATCGGCAAGGCCGTCGAGATGAGGGTGCCGAGAATGCCTATCACCCAGTGCAGTGGGATCATGAGGATCAACCCGATGATCGCCACGAAGTAGTCGATCCCGGTTCGACGGATGTAACCGAAGATCTGGATGGGGTTAAGCATTCCCAGGATCCCGATGTCGGTGGCAGCGGCGATGATCGCCATCGGTGCGTAGATGATTCCACCCGCGGCGAACAACCACAAGACGGGGTCCTCGAGGACAGTGAGATCCAAAATCTCGTCGATCGACCAGTCGCTCGTGGCGACGTAGAGAAATGCGGGAAACCAAACGATAGACGTTCCGATGATGCCGCGAATCAGTGGCATCACAATGTCTTCACCGACGTTGCGGAACTCGGGTGTTCCAAGTCTATCGGTTCCATTGGCAGTCTGGCGAATCAGGTAGAAAACGTATGACCAATAAATGCCGTTTCGTATCACGGTCACGAAGATGGTCGCGAAACCAACCCCCATGTACCCGAGGACAAGTAGCACAAGAGCGAGACCCCCAATGGTCATGAGGCCCGAGCGCGAGAGCGGAAAAAGCGGTGCCTGGATAAGCCGCTTGTAAAAGGGCATGATCTCCGAACGCGGCCGTGTGAGCGCTCCGGCCATCCCGCCGCATTGCGCGCAGGTGACGTAAGGTGTACCCGACTTGGGCTCGACCAGCGAAGCGCAGTCCGGGCAGAGCGGCTGTCCGCAGGCCGTGCATTGCCAGCCTGCCGTCTGGGCAGGGTGGAATCCACACCGGCGAGGGCCAGTGCTTTGGCCCGAGAACGCAACCGTCACAAAGCGTTATCATCGGCTGGAGGGGGAATGCGTTAAAGAAACAGCCACCACTTTCTGCCTTCGGGTCATTAAACGGCCATGCGCGCCCCGACGAAAATGCACCGCGTTGGGAGATCGGCTACAGTAGGCCGGTTGTGATTGAGGCGCCCAAGTTCGATGCGCTCCTCGGGTCCACCCTGGGCGGGCGTTATGAGATCCTGCGCCGGATCGGCGAGGGTGGGATGGGCGCGGTTTACGAGGCCCGACACACCGTCATTGGACGCAAAGTTGCAGTCAAGGTGTTACTCGAACGTTTGCTCGAGAAGCGCGAGCTGGTGAGAAGGCTTCTGCAAGAAGCGCGAATGGCGAGCAGCATTGGTCACGAAAACATCGTCGACGTGCTCGACTTCGGATCGACCGACGACGGGCGTGCCTTCGTCGCGATGGAATACCTCGAAGGTGAGTCGCTTGCGGCCCTCTTGAACCGGGAAGCACCCCTTCCCGTTGCGCGAGCGCTTGCAATCGCACGTCAGGTGACAAGCGCACTGGGCGCGGCTCACGCCAAGGGAATCGTCCACCGCGACATCAAGCCCGAGAACGTCTTCATCATTCAGCGCGGTGAAAACGATTTCGTCAAGGTCGTCGATTTTGGCGTGTCCAAGGCGGTTCGCAGCGCCGAAGAAGGCATGGATTCACTGCGCCTAACCCGCACCGGAACGTTGCTGGGTACGCCACTTTATATGTCGCCCGAACAGGCACGCGGGGATGACGACGTTGATGCTCGAACCGATGTTTGGGCCGTGGGGATTTTGTTATACGAATGCTTGACCGGCGACGTCCCTTTTCGCGCCAACAACTACCTGCGGGTGATTGCACAGGTGCTCGGTACCGAAATTGTCTCGCCCTCGGCCTTGCGCCCCGAGCTCGACATTCCCCCCTCCGTCGACGCGTTGGTCATGCGCGCGCTTGCACGGGATCGCGAGCAACGATTTGCAGACATGGCATCGCTTGAACGGGAAATCGTGGCCTTGCAGACCGGAACACCCATCCATGTGGCACCCCACTTTGGACAAGAGTATTCACAGATCATTGCGGGGCGACCCCGGTGGTATCTCGGGATTGCCGCGGTGATGTTGCTCGGTGCCGGGCTTGCGGTTTCACTCGCCGGTCGACGACCCGCCACGGAGAAAGTTGATGTGCGTCCGCCTTCGGTAGCTCCGGTCAAACGACGACCCGTCGCACCGGCTCCCGCAAGTCGTCCGACGGCTCCGTTGGTCGAAGCCGCACCGGTTGTTCCCGTGGCTGTTCCCGGTAGGGCTCGCCCGCCGGCGCCCGCAAACCGTCCCGAGGTCAATCGGGGGACACTTCCCGCTCCCGTTGGAAAGCCGCCCATCATACCCGAACGGGTCGAACATCGGGGCGATGATCAAGTGCTGCCGGCCGAAGGCGTTTACGAAAAATCCGCAAATATTCCGGGGAAAGCCCCACCATGACGCGCCTTCTGCGCATGGGAATATTGGGGTGGTTCGCATTCAGCGGGTCGCTCAACCTTGCGAACGCGCAACCTTCGCCGCCGGGTGTTGCGGTTGAAGAAATACGGGCGCGATCTGAAAAGCACTATCGCTCGGGATTGAGCCTGTTCGAGTCAGGCGATCGCGAGCAGGCACTCATCGAGTTTCAGCTCGCACACGAACTTTTCCCGTCAAACGACATCGTATTCATGCTGGCCCAGTGCGAATACCACCTTGGCAAATTGCGTGAGGCGCGAGGTCACTACGAGCAGTACCTGAAGAACGATCCAAACGGCGCCGTTGCGGATACGGCGCGGGTTCGCATCACCGCGATTGAACGTCGACCCGGCGTGCTTTTTATCGCGACCGATCCCGACGAGGTCGGAGTCGTCATCGAGGGGAATGGCACGCGCGTGCAGGGTGAGGCGCCCAACGAGTTTCAGGTGCCGCGGGGGCGGTATCGCATTACGATTGCAAAAGACAACTATCAGACCATCACCCGCGACGTGTCCGTCGATACTGCCGAGACCCGTCAGTTGTTTTTCAAGATGCAGCCGGTTCCTGCTCGGCTAACCATCCGAACGATTCCGCCGCGGGCCGTGTTGTTTGTGCGCGGTGTTCGCGCGGAGAATCCGTACGTTCAGGACGTGGAGCCTGGCGAATACGAGATCTATGCGGAGGCCACTGACTACGTGCCCCGGCGTGAACGCATCCGTGTCGAGGCCGGCGAGGTGAGCGATGTCGAATTTCGGCTGGAATACGTCCAGCGTTCGGGTCGGCCCGAGTTGATGGCGTTCTGGACCGCAATGGCGGGTGTGGCCGGCGCCGGTGCGATTGCCGCTCGACTGGAGCCCGACAATTTGGTTGATGTCACCTCTGTCACCTCTGCCAGCAATTCGCTGTTGTTGGGCGCTGCGGTCGCAAGTGGCGCAACCGGCGCCCTGGTCGCCAACGCGTTATTGCCGGACTACATACCCGACAACCAGGCGCTCTTTCGCATCGGCTCCGTTTGGACCGGCGCTGCCGAAGGTGTGGCACTTGGCCTTGCCGTGGATTCGCGGGCCAGGGGCGCATGGATAGGCGGCGTCGCGGGCCTGACGACCGGCGCGATCGCCGGCGCGTATGTGGATCACCATGCACCCAAATACGGACGGGCTGCCTTGATACAAAGTGCGACGGCTGCCGGGGTATTTGCCGGCATGCTCGCTGTCCCGGCTTTTTGCGTCGGCGGCAACCCGAAGTACGGTAAATGCAACTTTCCCAACGGAATTACCAGCAGTCAGGCGCTCACAGTTTTTGGTGGGTTAAACGTGGGTCTCGCAACCGGACTCGCAATGGCATACGTGCCGGACCAATCGCAATACGGTCCACACTGGCAAAGCGTGTTACTCGTCAACATGGGTGGTTTGGCGGGGGCATTTGCGGGCGCCGTCGCCGCGGCAATACCCAAGTGCACCCAAGATCGATGTGGTTTCGCCGATGGTCCCGTGACCGCTCAGCTTTCCCTTGTGGGGGGTGCCCTCGGCATCGGTGCTGGATGGTTTCTGACCCGTGGCTACGAGCGGCGGTTGAGTACGGGTGGTTCGAGTCGCCTTTCTCCCTCGCTGTCCTCGTTGTCACTCTCGCCGCCAGTACCCTCGGTGGTTCCTGTGACCGACGCCGCGGGTGTCTCGCGCCTCTTGCCAGGTCTGATGGCGGGCGGAACATTCTAAGGTAACCGTGTCACGACCTTCGCAGCCTGTTTCTCCGTTGCCGTTTGAACTTGATGCTCTCGCCGATGCTCATCGCTATCAGGCGTGGGTTGCGAAGCTGGTGCTACCATTTTTGGGTGAACGTATTCTTGAAGTTGGTGCGGGGATTGGCAGCATGTCGAATCACCTTCCCGCGCGGGAGCGACTGATTCTGTCCGAAATGGAACCATCGTTGCTAGAACGTTTGCGCCAATGTGAAGCCGCGCAAAGAGGCGCAACGGTCCATGCCTTCGACATCGGCACGAGAGATGGCCTTCCAGCCCTTGTTGCGGAGGCGCCCGACACGATAGTTTCGTTCAACGTGCTCGAACACATTGAAGATGACGAGGCAGCCCTTCGTGATTTGCTTTCCATTTTGAAGCAAAGTTCGGCATCGGGTACCAAGCGACTCGTCACCTTCGTCCCCGCCCATCCCTTTGCCTTCAATGCGATGGATCGCCGCTTCGGCCATCATCGACGTTACGATATACACCGGGTCCGCTTCCTCGCCTCAAGGGTGGCACCGCGAGCGCAGCTGCAAACCCGCTTTTTCAATGCGCTCTCGTTGCCGGGTTGGTGGTTTCAGGGCAACATTCTGGGGCGCGATCGGATCGGAAGCGCGAGCGTTGCAGCCTTCGAAGCGATAGCGCCGCTTCTGACCCCCATCGACGATTTTCTCCACGATCGCCTACATATTCCGTTCGGACAGTCGTTGTTATTCGTACTAACCCTCCCCGGAGCGTCATGAGCAAACTTCAAATGGTGGATCTCGGCAGGAATTACCGGGCTCACAAAACTGAAATTGACGCGGCGATGGCCGCCGTTCTCGACAAGGCGGCCTACATCAATGGCCCCTCGGTCGCGGCTTTTGAGAAAGCCCTTGGTGAATGGATGGGTGGTACGAATGTGGTTTCGTGTGCCTCCGGAACCGAGGCGCTTCAGGTTGCCTTCATGGGACTTGGCATCGGGACGGGAGATGAGGTCATCACGACGCCCTTTACTTTTGTCGCAACGGTCGAAGCGCTGGTCTTGTTGGGTGCCAAACCCGTGTTCGTCGACATCGATCCGCAGACCTACAATCTTGATGTTGGTGCGATTGAAAAATGCATCACGCAGCGCACGCGGGCCATTGTACCCGTGCATCTTTATGGCCAGTGTGTGGATATGGATCCGTTGCTTGCGATGGGCCGAAAGCACAATCTTCCGATCATTGAGGACACGGCACAGGCGATCGGGGCTCGTTACAAAGGGCGGCAAGCTGGCGTCATGGGCGAGATCGGTTGCCTAAGCTTCTTCCCCGCCAAAAACCTGGGTTGTTTCGGCGACGGTGGCGCCCTCGTCGTGCGCAATCCGGAGCTGGCCGCGCGTTGCCGGATGATCGCGAACCACGGCTCACGAATTCGCTATCAACACGAACTGGTTGGGATCAACAGCCGTCTCGACACCTTGCAGGCAGCGGTGCTGCTCGCCAAGTTGCCTCACCTCCAATCCTTTAACGAAGGTCGACGTCGGGTCGCATCGGCCTACGACGCCGCTTTCAAGGGCCTGCCCTTCCAAACGCCGTACGTATCGACGGATTGTGAACATGTTTATCAGCAATACACGATTCGGACCGAAAAGCGCGATTCGCTTGCTGCGTTTTTGAAAGACAGGGACATCCCGACCGCGATTCACTATCCGAGACCCTTGCATTTGCAGGAGGCATTCACCAAATTTGTCTCTTCAGGCGAGGCGTTTCCGCAAGCCGAACGCGCGTCGAGGGAGGTTTTGTCGCTTCCCATGTTTCCCGAGATGACCGACGACGAGATCGGGATGGTCGTCGACGCCATCAAAGGATTCTTCGGATAAACGTTCAGCGGCGGATGCGCATGAACTCGCCAAGCCGGGCCGAGGCGGCAAAGGTGTCGCGCAGAGAAAAGTGCTCGGCATGATCGGTCAGCTGATTGATGGCACAGCTTTGTTTTGCATCGACGACCGGTCGACCGAAAGTGAACTGGTACATTTGGATGGCAAAGCACGGTGAAAGCTTTTTGCTTTCGACCAATCGAGCTGCAAATTCCGCCGGGCCATTGATGGGCCGTAGATCGCCTTCGATGATTTGAGGAATGGCGGTCGCGTCCACAGGCTTTTTCCCGGAGGGCTGTCCATTGCCATCGTAGACCGTTTCTTCTACGCGAAAGCGTCCAAGAACGTCGTACGTTTCAAACGCGTATCCCATCGGTGCGATGATACGATGACAGCCGAGGCAGGATGGGCCTCCCTGTCGATAGATGGCGTCGATGTTTTCTCTTCCCGTTAAACCGGGGGCAATGGGTGGCGGGTCAAGTTGCCCGGGGGGAATTGGAACGCCTTGGCAAAGGAACTGCGAAAGCAGTTTGCTCCCTTTGCGGAAGGGCCGCGACTGTACGCCATCGGCAAGGTTGAACCAGGCATGGGAGAAAATGCCGGGACGGTTGGCGAGTTCGGGCGGATCCGA
>JAYUPZ010000254.1:0-19112 GCA_043759805.1 Myxococcales bacterium
CTTCAGTCGTTGCCGATCGCGGGCGTGCACCTATGCAAAGTGACGCTTCAACCGCCCAACGCCAGGGCCCCGCGAAAAACAACATCGAGAACATGAAGAACGTGAAGTCCGTGTAGTAACAAACCTCAAGAACCTGAAGAACGTTCAGTTCGTACACCAAACGAACATCGAGTCCGTGCAGAACGTGCAATCCGTAAACACGCCCGCCTCCCACACAAAAACACCGTCACGTGTTTCCGCCTACTTACGCGATCCCACTTCCCACCCATTCCCTCGTGATTCCCTCGTTCCCCGAAAATCACCTCATTCACCCCCGTGCCCAAAAAAAAAGCCCTGGGATTACCAGGGCTTTTTGAGCGGGAGACGAGGGTCGAACTCGCGACGTCCACCTTGGCAAGGTGGCACTCTACCACTGAGTTACTCCCGCAAATATAAGTTGGGAGGGAGGGATTTAAGGCAAAAGTGACGTGTTGTCAACGCCTTGCGCGCGGAATCGCGATGACACCAACGTGACGGCTGTACGTCATTGATTTGACGGCGTTTTTTTCCTAAAGCCGCGCCACCTCGGTGCCGAGAAGAGACCCCGCCACGCGGTTGCAGTTCCCCCTCGCCCGTGGCTTTTTCTTTTCCGAAGGCCGTTGCAACCCATGATCCCCATTGTCGAGCTGCGCGAAGGCAAAAGCGAGTCCAGCCCCACCCTGCGAGAAATGGAGACCTGCGTCGTATCGCTGTGCTCCGGATCGTTCGTCCGAATCCCACCCTGGTTCTCTGTGGGAGGATCGTTGCAGGTTGCCCGCTACAAAAACGCCCGCTTTGTACTTGTGGAAGACAACGGCCAGGTCATCGCGATGGCAAGCACCCAGACGCTGGCCATGGCCCCCTGCGCCCAGGTCTTGCGCAAGGCTTCTTCTCCCGTGACCCTTCGAATGAAACCTGAGACCACCTGGCGCGACGGCCTCGCCATTCTCCGACGCACCGGCCTCGAGGCCATGCTGGTCGCGAACGAAACATTGCTTGTCGGAATCATCACGCGCGATACCCTCGAACGCATCGAAGCCTCGCAAAGCTAGCCATCGCTCGGCCCTTGACAATTCTGTATCGTATTACACGCGTTTGCCATGATGGGCGCGTTGTCGATGCGCAGCCTGACGCGACTCGTTTACCGGTTGTCACAATCAAGTCATGCGATTTTGCGCCCGCTCGCGGGGCTTTCCGTTATCATCCGCCGCAATGAGCAAGAAAACCGCGGCGAAGAAGATCCAGAAACAGCCTGTAAAGAAGCAAGTACCCGCGGTTGTTAAGAAATCGGCCGCAAAAACTGCGCCAAAGGCAAAGGCGAAGGCAGCGAGCAAGGCCTTGAAGGCTGCTCCCAAGGCAAAGGCCGCGCCGAAAACTACGGTCCAGGTGAAAGCCGCACCCAAATCCGTTGCCAAAAAAACCGGATCAGCCGCCACCGCCAAGGTTTCTGTTGGCAAGAAATCGAAACTCACGATCGACGCCTATGTTGCAGGGCTCAAAGGCTGGCAGGCCGCCATCGTCAACGATCTTCGCAAGCTGTTGAAAATGTCCGCACCCGGGACGCGTGAAGGTATTCGCGATGAACAACCTGCCTTTGAAGTGAACGGTCCGTTTGCGTTCATCAAGGCGGATGAACAATCCGTCAACTTCGGATTCTGGCGCGGCGACGAACTTGACGATCCGCACAAGCTGCTGAAGAAAGCGACCGGCAAGGTCCGCATGGTTCCGCTGAAAAGCAAGACATCCTTGCCGGAAGATCCGTTGGTCGCGATGATTCAAAAGGCCGTCGTGTTGAACCTCGCCAAGGGCGATCCGACCGCTTCTTTGTAGATTCAGAGAATCTGTATCACGCCCTGCACAGATTGAATGACGGCGTAGATCGTCATTACGTGATCCGCATCGCGGCAAACGATCGTCAACCGGTGGCTGACGAATCGTCCCGTCTTGCTTGGCTGCGCTGTCCAGTCGTCCTCGGGTAGCGGCTCATTGAGTAAGGCCTCGATGGCGGCGCGCAACGACTCGCGAACTTCATCTTGATTTCGAGTCACCACCGCGATCGAAAATGGCCCGGGGAAGCTGTGGTTGGCCTCCAGCATCTCAATCATTCGCTCGCGACGTTCGTCCTCTGTCATGTCTACAGGCTGTCGAAAAGCACAGTATCGGTTGCACAGCCCCTCATCTGCCACGCCGGCAGGGATGCGTCGCAAGGCGTGCTGTCGGCAAGTTTGACCGGAACTTGCGTGCCGGGCATTGGCTTTCTCGTGCGCAATACCTGCACGGGAACAATCAAGGACATCGGGTCAGGTATGGCATCGAAAAACCAACCGGAAACGACTGTCTCCATACAATCGGTCACGGGGCATTCATCGCCAAAGGTGGATCGCGCTATCCAGGACCGTTCCACGGCACCGTTTTTTGCAAGCCGGAGTCCCACGCCCACGTAGCCCGCGCGGTGACAGGAAAGTGGCAAGGGTTCAAAGCAAGCGTGTAACGTTTGAGCCTGAAGCTGCGCCTGTTTGCGCAAGTGCAACTCGACCGCACGCGGTGTCAGAAGTGGATCAATGGCGGATACCAAGTCGGCATCTGCCAACGCGACCGGGGAAGACGCGGCCGTCAAGAAGGAAGCCAACATGGCAAGCGGTACAAAGCGCATACCCATCGCCAGGAATTGACGTGGGCCGAGGCCCGGAACCTTCACGCCCGCAAGCAGGGGCAACTTCTCGGTCGTTGCTTCGATGGGCAGGCAGCGCACCGAAAAGGTCGCGGCGGGCAAATCAATAATTGCCCGTGCGCCACTTTCAAGCGGCACGTAACACAGATCGGTGCGTGACGTGAGGGCCTCGATGGGACGGTGGGTGTCGCCTTCGTACAACGTTCCTCGCATGCCCGGCGCCAGTGCCAGCTCGTACCCGTTGCCCGCGCCACGCATGCGGCGGACCAGATCAAATTCCCACTCACCAAAGGCGTCAGACTCCATGCTGGCGCCAAGAGCAAAACGTCCCACGCGTTTGCGAACACGCCGGTAGGCAAGTGAACACGCAAGTGCTGTCGAAACGCCCCAGGCCGCAGCAAAAATCGGCGTGTGTAATACGAAATGGGCCGCCGTCGCAAGGCCGACAAATGCGCCCATGGCAAGTGCAGAGAAACCTGCGGTCAACGCCACGGCCGTCAGACCCGCGCGGTGTTCGTGCTGGGCGGATAGAACCCGGGCCGTCTGTCGTTCGCCTCGATAAAATGCAACCACTTCAACCGGGTCGTGCATCCTGCGCCCCCTGCTCGTACGTCTTTTTTTCGGTGTCACTACAGTCTGACACCGGAGCGCGGCAGGCGGTTGCGAAAAGTTTTCGGAAACCGGCGATGCCATGTTTGGCACAGCACCGCCAGTGTTTCGAACAGGCTACGGGTTGACCGTAACCTTGATCATCTTGACCGGCGTCTTCGGTCGATCGCGGCCATCGCGGGGCGTCTTGGTGATGGCGTCGACCACCTCCATACCCTTGATAACCTTGCCGAAAACGGGGTGCTTCGATCCGCCTGGCGAGAAGAAGTCGAGGAAGGCGTTGTGCACCGTGTTGATAAAAAACTGCGAGCTTCCACTTTGTGGGCCAGCGTTCGCCATCGACAACGTGCCGCGCTCATTGGAGATCTTTGCATCGGCGGGATGTTCGTCGGCAATGTTTCCGTGCGGAGAATTGCCAGTGCCGGCTCGACCGCTATTCGGATCGCGGCTGTGGGGACAGCCGAACTGGGCCATGAAGTTGTCAATGACGCGGTGAAAGTGGAGGCCGTCGTAGAAGCCTTCATTGGCGAGACGAACGAAGTTGCCTGCGGTGATGGGCATCTTGTCGACGAAGAGTTCGATCTCGAAGTCGCCCATGGAAGTGTTGAGGGTTGCAGTGGGGTTTGCCATGACCGGACATTAGCGCCTTTGCCCGGGGTCGGGCCACACAGAAGGCAATTGCATGTTACTGAACATTTGTTTAGCCTTGCCGATCCCATGGCTGCCACCCCTCCCTATGTCGAACTGCGCTGTCGTTCGGCTTTTAGCTTTTTGGATGGTGCCTCTGCGCCCGAAGATCTGCTGCAAAGGGCAGGAGAACTGGGGTATTCGGCCCTCGCGCTTTCAGATCGAGGCGGCATTTACGGGGCGCCGCGATTTTTCCGCGCCTCCCACAAGGGTGTGGGGCCGAGGCCCATCGTTGGTGCAGAGCTGCCGGTGCAGGATGCGGCCCCCATCCTGTTATTGGTCGAAAATCGGAGGGGCTATCAGAACCTCTGTCGACTCATCACCACGATGAAGGCCGGCTTTGCCAAGAACGATCCCACGGCATGTGCTACGTATAAACAAATCGAAGGGCATGCGGGCGGCCTGATTGCCCTCGGTGGCCCGAACCTCCGCCGAGACACCGATCGACTGCTGGGTATCTTTGGCAAGCAACACTTCTTCGTCGAGGCACAACATCACTTTGATGACGCAGCCCTTCGCCGAAACCGTCGCACACTGGATCACGCGGCGGCCATGGGCATCGGGATCGTTGCCACCAACGACGTACGCTACGCCCTGCCCGAACAACGCGGCGTTCAGGACATCCTGACCTGTGCGCGCGAAAAAACCACGGTCGATGACATTGGCCGTCGCTTGCATACCAACAGCGAACGATTCTTGAAGACGCCTGGCGCAATGGCACAGTTGTTTTCATTTCACCCACGCGCAGCACAAAACACCCTGCATATCGCCGATCGCTGTGAGTTCACCCTGGCCGATCTCGGATATTCCTTTCCTCGTTTTCCCGTTCCCGAGGGGCAAAGCGAGCACAGTCTGCTTGAGCATCTGACCTGGGAGGGTGCACAGACGCGCTATGGCCGCTGCGATCGCGCGATGAAAGACAAGGTGCGCAAGCAATTGCGCCACGAGCTGAACATCATCGGAAGGCTATCGCTGGCGGGATACTTTCTGGTGGTGTGGGACATCGTTCGCTACGCACGCACCCTCGGGATCCTCGTGCAGGGGCGCGGCTCGGCGGCGAATTCGGCCGTTTGTTATGCGCTTGGGGTCACGGCGGTGGATCCCGTGGGTATGGAACTGTTGTTTGAACGTTTTCTATCCGAAGATCGGGTAAAAAGCGCGCCCAACGCAGCCGATCGGATTCCCGACATCGATCTCGATCTGCCCTCGGGAACACGGCGTGAGGCCGTCATACAATACGTTTACCGCCGCTATGCAGGCGCGGCGATGACGGCAAATGTCATCACCTATCGACCCCGCATGGCAGTGCGAACGGTGGGACGGGCACTGGGCTTCGGTGAGGCCGAGATGTCGCGCATGTCGAAACACCTGCCCTATTCAATAGGTCCCGACGACGCGCCGCTATCCGAAATTCTCGCCTCGGTGGGTTTTCCGGCAAGCGAAACCCGAACGCGACACCTGGCCGAAATCGCAACACAGCTTTTGGATCTACCCCGCCATCTGGGTCAGCATTCGGGAGGCATGGTGCTGTGTGCCGGTCGCCTGGATGAAATCGTTCCGCTTGAACCCGCGAGCATGGAAAACCGAACCGTCGTGCAGTGGGACAAAGACGACTGCGCTGACCTTGGCATCGTGAAAGTGGATCTGCTGGGGCTTGGCATGTTGGCGGTCCTCGAAGAAGCTGTTCCGTTGATTGCACAACACGAGGGGATCGCAATCGACTACGCGCATCTACCCGCCGACGATCCGAAGGTCTACGACATGCTGTGCAAAGCCGACACGGTCGGGGTCTTTCAGGTGGAATCGCGGGCGCAGATGGCCACGTTGCCTCGCATGTTGCCGCGACGCTTTTACGATCTGGTGGTCGAGGTGGCGATCATCCGACCTGGTCCCATCGTGGGCAAGATGGTCAGTCCCTACCTGGAACGGCGTGCAGGCCGAGAGAAGGTCACCTATCCGCATCCCGCACTCGAGCCGATCCTGAAGCGAACCCTGGGTGTGCCTTTATTTCAAGAGCAGCTCATTCGTATGGCAATGACGGTGGCCAATTTTTCGGGGGGTCAGGCCGAGGCTCTGCGAAGGGCGATGGGTTTCAAACGTTCCGAAAAGCGAATGCGGGAGATTGAGCGCGATCTGCGTGAGGGCATGACGGGCAATGGCATCGTCGGAGAGGCGCAGGAAGAAATCGTACGCGGGATTAAATCCTTTGCGATGTATGGCTTTCCCGAGTCGCATGCGGCCTCGTTTGCGCTCATTGCATACGCCTCGGCTTATCTAAAAGCGCATCACGGCGCGGCGTTTTTGTGTGCGTTGTTGAACAACTATCCAATGGGTTTTTACCATCCGTCGACCCTGGTTTCGGATGCGGCTCGCCATGGCATTGAGACCTTGCCGGTGGATGTCGCACACTCGGACTGGAACTGCACGATGGAGGGGCAGGCGCCGACACAGCCGAAGGTGCGTTTGGGTCTGAAATACGTCGCGGGTCTGCGTGCCGAGGTGGGTGAGCGCATCAGGGCGGAACGCAAGCTGCGTCCATTTGTATTACTAGGCGATTTTTCAGCGCGGGTGAATGCAAAGCAGGACGAGATGATGGCGTTGACGGAGGCGGGCGCGTTTTCGTCGCTGGGTGGCAATCGGCGGGCAGCGATGTGGCAGGTCGAGGCACTGGGGCGCTCGGGGGCGTTGTTTGCCCGGGCGCAGGGCAACGACGACGATTCTCCGCTTCCAGAAATGACGGTCACAGAAACCTTGCACGCAGATCTGCGCCGTACGGGACTATCCACCATGGTCCATCCGGTGGCGCTCCACCGGACGGAATTGCAAAGCATGGGCATCGTTGCAGCGAGCGCGCTGCCGGACGTTCCCGATGGTCAAATGGTGCGCATCGGTGGGATCGTGATCGTGCGTCAGCGACCGGGCACGGCCAAGGGGGTCATCTTTGTCACGCTGGAAGATGAGACAGGCTTTGCCAACGCCATCGTGATGCCCGATGTGTACGAGAACTGGCGCAAGGTAATCGTGTCACACCCTGCCCTTTTCATCGAAGGCCGCATTCAAAACCGAAACGGCATCATTCACATCAAGGCGGAGCGATTTGCGCCTCTCGGCCCGGGGGCAGACAGCTATGAGGAGACCGACTGGTCCCGCGATTTTCATTGACTTGCAGCGATGGCGCGAACAAACAACATTCTCAGGGGCGGAAAACCACCAGTTCCAGCTCCTTGATCGCTTTGAAATGTTTTACATTGGACGTGATGAGTGTTTGTGAATTCTCGACTGCAGTGGCAGCAATAAGAGCGTCGCCGGCGCGCACGTTGGACGACAGCCCGTACTCCTCGACGTAGATCATGGCCCGATGACCGATCCCTTCGGTGAGGGGCAGAGCGGTAAAACTAAGGTCTGCTAAAAAACGCTTAATTGTCCGCAGATCAGCCTTATCCCGAGCCCCCTGTAGAAGCTCCATGATGGTCTGGACAGAAACACAACGATCGTCCGCGTTGTCGATTGCTGTTGCCGCCCTGGAAGATCCTCGCTGCGCATAGATCAGGACGTCCGTATCAAAGATCACGGTGTCGGCCACCTCTCAAAGTCTCCATGACTTCCAGTACCGACTTTTTCTCACCTGAATGCATCCCGAAGAACGCTGTTTCGCGAACGCGCTTGGGAGCCGTTGTAGAGGCTGGCACGATCCGTGCCTTGAGTTTTCCACGGTAAAGTACCGCTACCGTTTCGCGCCTTTCAAGGGCCTCGAGAATCTGCTTGGTCTTGTAGCGAAGATCGACAATGGACGCGTTCATGCACACCTTTCTCAAGTGTCTACTTAGTATAGACATGTTGGGATTTCACGCAACGCCCAATCGCGTTCAACTCGACGCATCATCCAGAGCCTACCTGGCGAAATCAACGACCCTGAGCGGCGGCCGCAGGTACCGGCGTCGTGATACCCTTGATGAAGTCGATCTCTTTCTGGCTGAAGGGCGTGCCGTCCGGCCGAAAGATGTCATGAAACCAGACCGGGGGCTCGTTGCGATCCGGCATCGGCGAATCCCAGGCGAAAATGGTGTTGGTCTTGCCCTTCACAAGGCCCCAGTTGATCGCACCGACATGGTACCGCTTGAAGACCGGCAGACTGGTCTCGAATAGACTTTGCCGGGTTCTGGCCATGTACTCGGTGCAAATGAGCGGACGCTTCTTGGCGGAAAGTCGCTTGATTTGTTCTTCCAGCTTGTCGGCTGACTGGTAATCATGAAACGTCACGATGTCTGAATTTGCGAGCATGACCGCGTTGCTCATCGCGTGGTCTTGCCAGATACCAGCCGTCAGAGGCTGAGATGGATTCGCCTTCCGAGCCCATGCAAAAACGGCCTTCAAAAGTGGCACGCTTGCGTCCTTGTAGTCGGAGTTTGACGGCTCGTTGAAAAGATCCCAGGCCAGGATCCGCCTGTCGTTGCCGAATGTCTTGAGGATGTCTTTCGTGTACACCTCAAGAACGCCCCAGGTCGCAGAGTCAAAGAGGCGCTTCGACCCCGGAGAACGAACCCACCCCGAATTGTGGACGCCAGGCTTGGGCGCCGGTTGCACCCCTGACTTGGGGTTGTCATTCCAGCAGGAATCGAAGAACACAAACATCGTCCGAATGTGGTGTCGGTCGGCGATACCAAGGTATTCCTCGATGCGTTTCTTGAAGCCGATCGCATCCTGTTCCCAGGGCAGGTTGTGCAGAAACACCCGCATCGTGTTCATCCCGATGCCACTTGCAAACCCGAGCTCGCGATCGATGGTGACTGGATCGAAGGTATCGGCCTGCCACATCTCAAGCTGGTTGATGGCGGTGCTGGGAATGAAATTGGCCCCCATCGGCCAACTCTGTGTGGCGTACCACTTGTTGGCTTTCGCAACGGGCCAGCGCGGTTCAGCGTTGGCGACGGTTGCGGCAAGAAGGATGGAAAGAACGAGGGTCGGCTTCAAAGCGAGGGTCCTCACCGTGTTACGGTTGAAACGCCGTCACGCAAAGCTGAGCCGAGCGCCTGAACGACGGCGGCCTTTGCCCCCGAGTCCGATGTGGATACGAAGTGGCCGTCGGCGCCGGCTGCGGGTTCGTACTGAATTTGCACAGCGGTGAACTTGGTGGTGCCGTGCGTGAGGTTCCCGGAGGCCGGAGTGGCAATGGCGGTCAAACCGTGTCCTGCGTATACAGCCGGTCCCGCAAGAGCAACGCCCGCTTCGCGCGCCAGTTCGACCTGCGTCACTTCGGGTGCGTAGGTGTCCTTTGTCCCGAAAACATGCAGCAGGTTCTTTGCGCCCACATCCATGCGTGGGTAAAGCGCAATTCGATTCACCATGTTCAACGGATCGCCACGCTCGAAGTAGGTCTGAAGAACAGTGATAAGCGGATGGTTGACGGGATTCTCTGCATTCACGGGCTCACCGACGATGACCGGCAAGGCCGCGGCAATGTTGATGGGTTTCTGCTTGGAAACCAGGCTCTTTGCGAGGTATGCACCCGAGCCCGACAGGACGACCGACTTGAAAATCGGTTCATAGCCTGCAGCCATGGCGGCAGCATTGGCACCCTGCGAATGACCGTAAAGGACAACCTTCGCCGGATCGAGCTTGACGCCCATTTGATCAAAAGACGAAACCACCTTGGCCATGACGAAAACATCGGCCGCGGCTTGCAGTTGCGTATCACGGGCCGATTGCGGGTTGAGGATGTTGAACACCAGTTCTTCAACGCCTAGGGTGGTTGTTCCTGTGCGTGTACCGTGCAAGGCACCGTCGTAGCTGATCATCGCCATCGGAACCGCGGCGCCACCGGGAACAGCACCGGCGGCAAACGCCTGCGACCAGCCCACGTTGCGACCCGACAGGTACGAACCGGTTGTGCCGTGACCATAAACCGCGACCGGCCAACCTCCAGCGGGCATGGTGCTCTTTGGCACCGTCAGAGAGAAACAAACCGACTCGCTTGGTGTCGTTGCGTTCAGGGTTGGAGCGCCGTTGGCGTCGTACTGAATCGCGCCGCCATTTTCGGGGTTTTCGTAAGGGCGCGTGCCTTGCTGCCAGATCGGGAAGGTGATTTGTCCCTGGTATTCGTCATACGACGCACTGGCGTCAGCAACCAAACAACCACGGGTCTTTTCAGCACCGGTCTTGCCGTCATCGCAAGGCGAAACCGCGTTGGCCTCGCCACATTTGATCATCTTGGTGACGGTGGCAATCGGGGCTGCCAGCGTGGTGGTGGCTTTGCGAAGCGCAACCAGTGGATCCTCAATCTTCTGCGTGGTGAACACAGCGGCGGCGAGGATGTCCTGCGGATTCTGCCCGGTATCCGTGATCCAATCGCGGAGCGGTTTGTGGTTCATCCACGCGGTGCTCAACTCGGGGTCGACCGGCGCCGTTGCCGACAACATCGCCTCGAAGTCGGCGTCGCGTTGGAAGGGCGAGCCGGTGGAATCGAGTAGTTTTTGGGTAGCGGTGTTCTTAATCACCACCGCGTAGGTCGTATCCGGCTGGAGATGAAGGTCGCCCTTAACACCAGGTCGGAGGGTCAGGTGACGCGGGCAAATGTAGTTGGCCTTGTTATTGTTGAGACTCCAATTGTGACCAACTCCGCTTTTGTAATCCGTCTTGCGTTTGTCGATGTTCAACATCTGCACGACGCCTTCGGCCTTGAGGATTTCAGTATCGACCAGACGTGAGAAGCGCAGGAACACACTCCCATTCAACGCAAAGCCACCAATATCCGCCTCGATCGCCTTCTTGTAGCGATCAATCGGATCAAAGGGCAAAAGTCGCACACCCGGTGTGGGGAAGTTGCGCATGCTCAGCTTTCCGTTCACAAGCCGTGCGTCGCTTGGGAAAGGCAGGCGGAAATAATCTTCATGAGGTGCGGCCGCGGCGCGCGGGATCTCGAAGTGAATCTTCGGAACGACCTCCTCGGTGGTCGAGCACATCGCGCCCAGCCATTGTGGAATCGATAAAAACGACTTGCAAGAACCAGCGGCACAAAACAAACCACCGAGACACTGCGAGCCCGAAGTACACACAGCACCCACATCGCCGGTACCCGCGACGGCGCACGTCCCTGCAAGTCCGGTGCGAATGCAGGCCAGACCTGCCGCGCAATCACCTTCACTTGCGCAAGTGGCACCCGCCATCGCTGGCATGGCAATGCGCTCGGCACATTTGTTGAGCGTCGAACAATAGAGCGCGGGCAAACAATCCGCGGATACGATGCAGGCTCGGCCCGGGACGCCCATGCCGTCGGGCTGGCAGGTGTTTGTTGTCGCCGCGCAAATAAGCGGGCTGCGGCACTCCCCTGCTTGATTTGTGCAGGCGAGTCCAATGCCTTTGCCAGCAGGAACTCCGCCGCCGGCACCGCCAGTGGAAAGTCCTCCCGCACCACCGCCACCCGCGTCTCCGTTATTATTGATAAAACAGGCGTTGCCACCAAGGCCCGCCAAAATTACCGCACCCACAACGTATGCCAGCTTTGTCATCGAATTAAATCTCGTGCCTTTCGCCGGAAGAGGGTACACCAGCCCACGCAAACATTGCACCCCCTTTCGCGGCCATCGAAATGTCCGCAAAATGTCACCGTTGTGGGCGCCCGCCTATGGCCGCATACTGTAGGAAATCCGCGAACTTTCGAGGTTTCCCATGGCCAAGGCCCGCAGCGCGTCCCCCAATTCCACCAAGCCCCGCAGTGCCCATCACGCTGAGGCCAAGGTTTTGACCGAGATAGAAAACGGCAAACACGACAAGGTGCGGGTGGCCGCCTGCGACATCGACGGTGTCCTTCGCGGAAAGTACATGCACCGGGACAAGTTCCTTTCTGCGGCAACAGGTGGGTTTGGCTTCTGCAACGTCATCTTCGGATGGGACGCGGCCGACGTGTGCTACGATAACAGCACTTACACCGGCTGGCACTCGGGATACCCAGACGTGCAAGCGGCCATTGACCGCAGTACGTTTCGTCGCGTTCCCTGGGACGACAACGTGCCGTTCTTCCTTGCAGACTTCGTCGGCGAAGGCGGCGCCGATCTTCCGATCTGTCCGCGCCGATTGTTGCGTCGGATTGTTCAGCGGGCCAACGATGCCGGATTCAGTCCCAATGCCGGAATGGAGTTCGAGTGGTTCAATTTCAAGGAGACACCAAAATCCCTGCACGACAAGGGCTTCCACGAACCACAGCCGATCTCTCCCGGCATGTTTGGCTATTCCCTACTGCGCACCGGCCGCAACTTGCCCTTCTTCAATGCGCTCCAAGATGAGATGCAGGCTTTCCGCGTTCCAATCGAGGGATTGCATACCGAAACCGGCCCCGGCGTGCTTGAGGCGGCCATCCAATATTCGAATGCGCTTGAGGCCGCCGATCGCGCGGTGCTATTCAAGTGGGGCGCACGCGACATCGGTGCCCGCTTCGAGATCATGCCGACCTTCATGGCCAAGTGGAATAGCCAGCTTCCGGGCTGTAGCGGCCACATCCACATCAGCCTTGCATCCGGCGAAAAGAACGCATTTTACGATCCCAAAGACCACCACCGCATGAGTCGCGTCTTCAAAAGCTATCTCGCTGGTGTGTTGACCGCCTTGCCGGAAATACTTCCAATGTTCGCCCCCACAGTGAACAGCTACAAACGTCTCGTCGAAGGCTACTGGGCGCCCACCCGATCGAACTGGGGCGTCGACAACAGAACCGTCGCCATGCGCGTGATTCCAGGCAGCGAGAAATCGACCCGCCTCGAATTGCGGGTGCCCGGCTCCGACTGCAATCCCTACCTTGCCATGGCCGCTGGCATCGCGGCGGGTTTGTGGGGCATTGAACAGGGAATGGAACTCGAACAACTTCCCGTGCGCGGCAGTGGCTACGCAGACAAAACCAGCCAGCGTTTGCCCCGCGATCTCAATGAAGCGCAACACGCAATGGCGCAGTCGGAAATAGCGCGGACGCTATTCGGCGATGTATTCGTCGATCACTTTACCGCCACCCGCGAATGGGAATGGCGACAATACAGCAACGCGGTCACCAACTGGGAACTCAAACGTTATTTCGAGATCATCTGATGCCTGACAACACCATCGCCCGATACAGTTTTCCAACCGACATACGATTTGGCATGGGAGCGCGCGCTCTGTTGCCGGACATATTGACCGCGGCGAGCGTGACACGACCCCTGGTCGTCACGGACGCGGGGATCGCGCGGTTGCCGGTGCTCGGTGAAATCCAGCAGATACTCGCGACGGGCAAACAGCAAGCCGCGGTGTTCTCGGGTGTCATCGGAAATCCAGTGCTTTCGCAAGTGAATGCGGGCGTTGCAGCCTTCCGGGCACACAGCGCAGACGGAATTGTGGGGTTTGGCGGTGGTGCTGCGATTGATGTGGCCAAGGCGATTGCACTGATGGTGAACCATCCGGGCAATCTCTTCGACTACGAGGACGATCTGCCCGGTGCACGACCCTTTGATCAACCGATCCCCTACATCGTGGCACTTCCGACCACCGCCGGAACCGGCAGCGAAGTCGGGCGCAGTGCCGTTATCTCCGACGACACCACCCACGTCAAAAAGATCATTTTTTCACCTCGGTTACTCGCCAAGGTCGTGCTGGCCGATCCTGAACTCACCGTCGGACTTCCCGCGCCCATCACGGCTGCAACGGGAATGGATGCGCTTACCCACAACGTCGAGGCCTTTCTGGCCCGAGGCAACCATCCAATTTGTGATGGAATTGCCCTGGAGGGCGTTCGGTTAAGTGCGATGTACCTTGAACGCGCCGTCAAAAACGGAGCCGATGTGGAAGCCCGCGGCGGGATGATGATGTCGTCGATGATGGGCGCCATCGCTTTTCAAAAAGGACTTGGCGTCGTGCACTCTTGCGCCCATGCGCTCGGCACGGTTTGCGATACGCACCACGGCCTTGCCAATGGCGTGATGATTGATCACGCGCTGGCATTTAACGTCGAGGTTTCCGAAGCGCGCTTCATCCGACTTTGTGACACGATTAGCCTTGGTAACCCGTCGCCAGGCGCATTTCTCGACTGGCTGCGGCGGCTGAAGGCCGACATCATGATTCCCGCTGGCCTGACCGGGCTTGGCATCGACTCCGAAAGCATTCCGCGCCTTGCCGATGTGGCCATTGCCGACGCCTGCCATTCAAACAACCCGCGGCCCTGCGCCCGCGAGAATTTTGAACGTATTTTCCAGAGCGCCCTATGAGACCCGGAGACTTTTCCGACCTTCGCATCGGCCTTTCCGCTTCATTCTTCCACGCCGACCCGACCCGCAACCTGTTCAAGGGGAAGACCCTGACCTATCTGGAACAGGATCTGGTGCAATGGGTGTTGGGTGGAAACGCCCTGCCCTATCTCATCCCGGCGGTACCGCCCTCACGACCGAATGCGCTGAATGCCTACGTTCGTGATCTGGATGCGCTGGTGCTATCCGGTGGAGCAGACGTCGCGCCCGAAACGTACGGCGAAACACCATTGCGACCCGAGTGGGCGGGCGATCGCATTCGCGATCTCTACGAGATTGAACTTTTGCAGGCCTTCATGAAACTCGGCAAGCCCGTTCTTGGTGTGTGCCGGGGGCATCAGATAATCAACGTTGCCTTCGGGGGCACCATGTTTCAGGACATTGGCACCCAGTTGCCCGACGCCCGCATCCACCGCAACTGGGACGTCTACGAAAACAACGTACACCACATCGCGATTGTTGAAGGCAGCGTGCTTTCGCGTGAGCTCGGAGGACTGACCCGGGCCCGAACCTGCTCGGTCCATCATCAATGCATCAAGGATCTGGGGCGGGATCTGGTGGCGGAGGCCACCTGTGAAGAAGATGGTGTGATCGAGGCCATCCGTTACACAGGCAACACCTGGGTACGTGGGGTGCAATGGCATCCCGAGTGGCACGATCCGGGGGACGCCAGTCTCATCACGGGGACACCCCTCTTGAACGCCTTTCTTGGCGCCGCCCGTCAGCAAAAGGAACGAAAACAATGAGCCAAACCCTGACGATCGTGAATCCAGCTAAAGGCGTGGCGACCGGGACGGTCCCCCAAGACGATGCGGCGTCTATCGCAACGAAGTATCAGTCCGCTCGTTCCGCTCAACCGGCATGGGCGCAGAAACCGTTGTCGGCTCGAATTGAGATAATCGCACGATTCAAGGCGCGTGTATCGGACACGCTGGAAAAACTCGCGCTGACCACGACCATGGAGACGGGCAAGCCCATCACGCAATCGCGCAACGAATTGCGCGGCCTACTTCTGCGAATCGACTTTTTCTTGAAAGAGACCGAATCGGTCTTGCAAACAGCAGAGGTTTATACAGAAGCAGGACTGGCTGAACGCATCAGCCTCGAACCGCTTGGTGTCATTGGCAATATCTCGGCGTGGAACTACCCTTACTTTGTGGGATCGAACGTCTTTGTGCCGGCGTTGTTGACCGGCAACGCCGTGCTTTACAAGCCGTCTGAATACGCAACACAAACGGGATTGGCTCTTACGCAACTGCTGGTTGAATCGGGTGTCCCATCAGACGTATTTGCAGCGGTGATTGGAACCGGTGACGTGGGCGCATTGCTTCTGCAACAACCGCTCAATGGCGTCTTCTTCACGGGGTCCCATGCAACCGGCGTTCGCGTGGCGAAGGCAGCCGCGGCGCAATTGATGAAAGTCCAACTGGAGCTTGGCGGCAAAGATCCGATCTATGTGACGGACGAAGTCGATGTCACAAGCGTGGCGGCGGCGACGGCGGATGGTGCGTTTTACAACGCGGGCCAAAGCTGTTGTGCGGTCGAACGAATCTATGTCCATGAAGCGATCCATGACGCTTTTGTCGAGGCGTTTGTCCAAACGGTGCGTGGCTTTGTCATCGGCGATCCGCTTGATGATGCGACCTACATCGGGCCGCTCACGCGTTCGGAACAAATTGCCGTGCTTAGAGATCAAGTCGAGGATGCGGTGAGTAAGGGCGCGACACTCTGCATCGGTGGCAATCGCATCGAACGTCCAGGCAACTATTTTGCGCCCACGGTATTGTGCAACGTCGACCACCGAATGAAAGTCATGCGCGACGAATCCTTTGGTCCGATCATCGGCATTCAAAAAGTTCGCAACGATGCCGAGGCGATGGCATGCATGGCCGACACGCCTTACGGACTGACCGCTGGCGTGTACAGCCGTACGATTGAGCGGGCGCAACCGATACTGCAAGCGATGCACACCGGTTCGGTCTACTGGAATTGCTGTGACCGCGTCAGCCCCAGATTGCCCTGGTCGGGCAGGGGTCATTCGGGCGTTGGTTCGACCCTGGGCAAGGCAGGCATCGCAGCCTTCGTGCAGCCCAAGGCCTGGCATCTGCGCGGCTAATCAACGCGTCTTGATGCGCATCTCGTCGGGAATGCCGTAGAAGGAATAAATGGGGTCGTGGCGAAGCAGCCCATTCGATTCGCGTTGTGTGATCAAGCCGGCTAGATGAAGCGTGGCGCGGGAGCGTGCGTGGCGAAGCTCTTCGTCGCGGGCACGCCGCTTTGGCCAGGGGAAAAATTCCAATTCAAGCTGAAGACGCCGGTAGGCACCCAGGCTTTGTTCGAATCGATCGGCCATCCTCGCCAACGCCGCCGCCCGCTCGGCCATCCATTCGACCATGAAGGTCTCTTGAACGTTTGCGGAATCCATCTGCTGCTGGAGCAGAGTGTACTACATGTCAGCGCGAGCCAGTGAGAATTTGTTGTTCTCCGAGAAAACGACAGTGAACGTGTGCTGAGCCTCGGGAGGAAGAAGGCCTTTCAGCTCGTTTTGGCGTCCGCGGTCATAAAGGAAGAACGCCCGTTTGCCCCTGTTGTGCTCGATCCAGATCTTCAGCTGTTCGTCGGCGTTTTCGGTATCAAAAACGGTCCGATCCTCGCGTGGCCCCTCGAAGATGGCATTCTTCGTATAGAAGGTCTCACCCCGCCAGTACATCATGTACGCCACAAGTTTTTCGTCGGGCGAGGCGCGGTCGCGATAGTAGGCCGCAATCGGATGTTTTTGAGTCCACTGCGGCGTGATGTCACGCAGGACCACATCGAGCAGGAAATACGAAAACACCACGGACGAAGCCGAAAGCAGCACCACGCCCGCACCGACACTGCGACGGAATGCCATCAGCAGGGAGGCCACAGCAAACGTGACACCAAATCCCAACAATGGTCTGGTGAAATCGAGAGCGGCAGGCCACGGTCGCCCTGACGGACTGTGAACGTAGTCGTAGTTGAAGAGCCACAAAAAGCGCTCTGCCGAATGGGGAGCCGCGGTGAAATCGGCCAGCACCAGCAACAACAACGGCACGCCACTGCAAACAACCAGCCAACCCACCGTGCGACGAAAACCAACATCCGCGCTGGTTTTCTTGAGCAATCCATCCAAAAAGCAACCGATCACAATCGCAAGACCGGGCAAGGCGGGAGCGACGTAGTGGTGGAACTTCGTCATCGACATCGATACAACGCCGTAACCGAGGACGCACCAGATGGCGCCCATCGCAACCACGCCGGTTGATCTTGCATCGTCGCTGGCCCCTCGCGCCCGCAAGCGAGCAGCAAATGCCACGAGCGCGGCAGGTGCAACGGCCAACCACGGCCAGACCGCATATCCCATCTCTCGCAGGAAGTATTCGAATGAACCGCGATCACCGTGTCGGCCCATCACCAGGCGTCGCCAGTGGTTGTCGCCAAATAGCTCGCTCCAGAATGCCCATCCGTGGCGAATCACCATGCTGTGATGCCACGGCACTGCGACAAGGGCGCATGCAAGAACTGAAATCAACAAGGCAGCAGGCAATTGCGGTCGCGCGAGGCGTTTCCAGCTCCAGGTAAAGGCGAGGTAAGCGCTGAAGATCACCACCGGGAACCCAAGACCGGCGAGACCCTTCGCCAGTACCGCGAGACCACACAACATGGCGGCCAGATACAAATACAAAGGCGCCCGAATGCGGCTGCGGGCGGCAAAATACAGAAAGGCCATCGAGCCGATGTAATACGGTATCATTGCCAGCGCCCCATACATCAGTCTGCGCTTGCCACCCCACGGGATCACGATCCGAAGCTGCAAGGAATCCACGACCAGCTGGGGCCCGACCGTCAGCGCAAACACGACGAGCATCGTGTAGAAAAGTCGGTGGTGCGGCCAGCTGAAGCGACGCCATTGTTTGCGAGGCAAGGCTTCGTCTTTGTCGTCGAAGATCGCCATCGCGCCCAAACAAAGCGCCATTGTCATGGGACCGATGAACACCATGTCGGTCATTGCCTGACGGGTGATGAGGCCGAACATCGGAAAGGTCGCGAGCACGAGCGCCGACAATATCCCCGCACGACGGCTGACCAGACGTGACACCAGCCAAAACACAGCGCTGATGGCGAGTACCCCCATCAAGATGGTTGGCATGCGCAACGCCCACTCGGCTTTCCAGCTCAAAGCCATCTCGGCCGGATCACTTCCGCGGCCACCGACACCGAATACCTGCATCGATAGGCTAATGAGCCAAAACGTGAGGATGGGCTTCGACCAAAACGCCTCTTGATCGCGCGGCGAACCTGGCCACCAGAGGCTGATGTAGTCGCCTCGAACTGTCATTTGTCGGGCGACCTCGCCGTAATGCGTTTCCCAGGGATCCCACAGGCCGTAGGTCCCGGCAAATGGAACGTAAAGCAAGAGCGCCCCCACGATCACCAGCATCGTCAGTCGAAGGCCACTGAGCTCTTTCAGCCATTGCCCAATCACGGTGGGCTGACGTTTACCATTGCAGGCGTGCCACGCAAAGCCCGGGCATCGACGGGACATCGGCGTCGCGGCCGGATATGGTGGCGACACGGCCATGACCGGACCCTCTCCCACCACCCATCGACCCGCCTATCCAACCGTTGCGCTCGCAAAGGATGTAGGACGCGCCATTCGACAGGGTCATCCCTGGGTGTACCGGTCTGCCCTTTTAACCACGGGAACCGAGTCCTTCACCGACGGCCTACTCGTCGCGGTCGCAGGTCGAGAAGGCGCACCCCTTGGATGGGGATACTGGACGGTAGAGGGACCCATCGCGATCCGAATGATGTCGACGCGGATTGATACCACCCGTGGCAAG
>JAYUPZ010000255.1:0-4191 GCA_043759805.1 Myxococcales bacterium
TTCCGGACGTCATCACACGTCGATGCCGTGAACTCCCAGGTCATCTGGCGTCACCCACCCCCGCTTGGTCCGGATAACGATCCAGCGTTCAGCGGCGGGTGCCAGCCCGTCCGCTGCAAGCATGGGTTGGACGGCAGCATCGCATTTTCGAACCATAGGTCTCTCGTTGAACGCCTGGTCGGAGGGCGACAACCTACTTCACGCCGATATTCACCGTCCCATCGCTTTTTACGAGGATCCCCACTCGAACGCCGACGAACCGATTGCCCGTCATTAGCATTCCCCCCACGCGAAGATCCGCCCCATTTGTCTGAAACAGACCGAGCGGCGCAACGCTGTTGGTTGCCTTCACAAACCTACCGTCGGGCGTGAACAGCTCGGCTTCGGTGCTGAATGCAGCGGCCTCTTTGCGCCTGATCTCGAATAACGTCTTGCCGTCCAATTCGCAAACCGTCATCAGCGGCGGGTGCCTCAAGTGGAGGTTCGCCTTCCTTCCGTCGGCCGCAAGGTGAATACGTGAGCCGACTACCTTCGCCAGGTAGGCGCCGTCAGAGCCATGGATGCGGAACTGAGAAGTGAATCCAGCCGCCTCCGCTTGGACGACTTCCAGAAGCGGAGTGTCGTCGTACTGCAGAATCACGGGGACGTTCTCGAACGTGTTCGAGCCAAACTCCACCTGCGGCGTGATGGAAAATAACAATTCATCCGGTGCATTGGTCATCGACACCCTCCTGGATCTCACATGTGACGCAGATCATGTGCTACGCCTCGTCTGCCAACAACCGCCGCGACGGCGCGCTTTCCGTTCGGCACATGAAATCTTCAGAAAAGCGGGTCCCTTCAATTCCTGCGAAAACGAACCAAATGATTATCAACTAGTTTGCGCCCTTGGGGGGATTGGGACTGGGCGTGTGTTCTTCTCGACTTGCACCTGACAAAGGGCTGTCTGGGCTTGCATCTTCAGGAGGAAGGCCTTTGATTGACCTATCGCAAAGCCAGCCAGCGGTGCAATGAAGAGTACCGCAAGGCGGAGGATCCCCTCTATGCCCTCCGGTAGAAAAGTTGCTCCGACCAAACTCACGAGAACGCCGAGCAGCGTGTAACCGACTACGGCAGACGTTGCGCGCGCGTAAAGTTGGTGAGCAAATTTTTCGATGACAGCTTCGTCGTACTCAATCTTTTTCGACATGTTCCCGGCCTTCTTTCATTCTACCAGTCCTAAGTGACTGAACCACACAAGTCCGTCCAACGTTATTGCGTTCACCCGCAACGCGCAAGCGTTGTCGGGTGCAACGCATGGTTGGACGGCCGCGCCGAACTGATGCTTTTCTATTTCAAGACGTCTTTCACGAGGCGTTTTCCCCCATCAGTCGCGGAGAATCGAGCGGTGGCTTCGATCTCCCCGTAAGTCATTTGCGTTTCTTCTTTGGTCATGTATCCGAGTTCGACTAGGTGCCACAGAAGAAACGGGAATGTGATTACACCCTCCCCGTTTCTGCTCGCAGTTTTCAGCGCACTGACCCCGTATGGCGTGAGTGTTCGCGTGATGAGGTGACGCTTTCGGTCAGCTAGAGATTGGGCAGTTGGGTCGGCGGTGTTGTGATGCCCATCATGACACGAACGACACAGGACCAACTGGTTGTCGTACGCGTTGTTGTCGTGGTTCCCGTCCAGATGATGAATTGTCAGGTTTGACGAATCTCGACACCACCCGCAACAATCATCCACCTCCACGTACAACACTTCGACAATCGTCATCTCGGTCCGTAAAACGTAGAATGCTTCAGCGGCGAGCGCCAGCCCGCCCGCGGCAAGCATGAGTTAACCCGCACGCGGTCGGCTACAATCTCGTCCATGACGACCCAGCAAAGTCCTGCTCCGGCGCCGGCGGAGCGCTTCAACAAGTGGCTCCACGAACTCGATGAGGCCGACGACGACATCGGGATGCTGGAGCAATTCTCGGGCTGCTTCGCGAGGTTGCATGAGCAACTGGGCAAGCGACATTCGTACTACGTCACGGCCTGGGCTACACGATCCTGTGGTCAGGCGATCGTGATAGGTCTGCGGCGCCACCTCGTTATGCCGGACAAGGAGCATGACGTTACCCTTCTCGGGACTCTCACGAGGATGGTAGACGGAGGAACATGCGCGACGCTGGTTTCGGTCCTGGGAACGGCGACGCTCGCCGAGCGCCTCCGCTGTGCCGAGGGAGACGTTGTTAGGCGCCTTCGGGAGCGACTCAATGCAGATCGGAAAAGAATCACCAAGGCAGCGGAAGGCGTGAAGACTCTCGCTGACCGGATCGCTCACCTGAAGTTAGGAAACAAGAATGTGCCAGCTCGCACCATCCGGGCCGAGCACGCCAATCTCGTGACGGTTCTCTTGCGACGAGCGACAAACTACTACCTCAGCCTTCTTACAGGCGTCGCGCACACGCCCCACCCACGCGTCGCCGGATACGTGGAAAGCTTCAAGACGGAATTGGCGGAACTTCTTGACGGCAAGGACGTTGCCCATCTGCATTGAGCAGCGTCCCAACTGTCGGGTTAACACTTCAACGCCCGCATGTCCAGCGTATCGCCGATCAGCTTGGGCAGCAGATTGGCAGCAGATCTGCCCAATGACTGAAATCGACGGCAACTCATGGTACCGACCGAGCTCCAACGTCTTGTCGAGCGTGTTCGCTACGCTTGCCTTCAAGTAACAGCGTGGCCACTTTGAACCAATCTTTCGGGTCGCCGTTACCGATCTCGTGACTAATTAGCAAACGGATGATTTCTTTGATGTTTTGTCCTGATTGAACCGCGTTTATTACATCGTCATGGCCCCGAGCCGCTGAAACGAAATCGGCTAAACGATGCCGATCGTACTCATCCATACTCGATCCAGAGGCGTGTAGAAGAGCATCTAACCTCAGGACAATTGGGTCTAGATCGATATCCAAATTTACTCGGTCGCTTAAAAGGGATCGAAGGCCACCAATAGCAAGTTTAACTTCCCCGATGTCTGAGCTGAGTTGCTGCCTGGCGAGAAGAAGATCACTTTTATCACCGGCCGCTTGATGGAAACGTATCGAGCCGATAGCAGCGACGGCGGATACAAATCCCCACGACCAGGGTGGTGCACCAAGCAGCGTCCCACCAAAAACTAGAGCTACCCCGCCTGAAGTAACCGTAAACACGGAAATGACAATAAACCCGACTACCATTTAGATTGACAATCTATCATTGAAGCGTCGACAGGAACAAGTGTACATGCCGAAACCAGCCGCTCAAGTGGTGTGGATCTAGGGAGCGGAGAATGTTCGATGAAAGAGTCGACGGTCCTTGCGGGCCGAGATACTGAGGATACCCATCGCCACGTTTCGTAACACATCCACCGACGCACCGGCGCATGGCATGTGCCAATGGATAAGCCGCCCAACGTTATTGCGTTCACCTGCAACGCGCAAGCGTTGTCGGGTGCAACGCAGGGTTGGACGGCCCGGCGGTTTCAGTCCGTTGACCGTCGCCGCTGCGTCAATACGTCAACAGTTCCTCGAAATGTTCGACTGTGTACCTCTCCGCCCTCGAATAAACCTCGTCAACCATCGCGATGGCTTTGCTGTCAAAAGCATCGACATCGATCTCCGGTGCGGGACCAAACCTTGCACACCATTCCTTCCCGGCTGGTGTTGCGAAATGGTATGCACCGAATTCTGGGTCGGTGGTTCCGGCAACAAACGCTATCGCCGTCTCAACTGCTCGGAGAATATCGCCAGAGTCGATAGCCGAGACTGCTGCATGAACGAGTTTAACCTCGGTTGTGCACGTGCTGTGGTTATTGAGATAGCCGATCAGCCCATTTCCACCTGCTTCCGCTGTCAAGTGCCACAAGCCCCAAATCACTCGCGCCGCCTGCGGCCACGAAAGCACGTGTGCGAGGTATTTTTCGGGAGGACCCAACCACGGAATCTGAGCCGAAAGGTGTAGCGAAACTGCCTCGAACACCCCACCGGAATCGCGAAGAAGATCGCCCGCAGGCGGCTTGTACGGTTGGATCATTTTTGGAACGCCGAGGCTCGAGGTTTGGTCCGGCCAACGTTTAGCCGTTCAGCGGCGGGGCCGCAGCGGCATTCCAATCGTAACATCGAGGGGCCACTTCGCGCGATGTTGTTTTTTCTGCGACATGGCCGTGGCCCCGCTTGTTGCC
>JAYUPZ010000256.1:0-8759 GCA_043759805.1 Myxococcales bacterium
GCCAACACTGTCTTCGGCTGCGATGGCGGGGGCGGCCACGATGGAACAGGCACAGAAAATTGTAATTTCAATGAAAATTTTGGTTGTTTGAGTCATTGGTATCTATGTTCAAAAGCGGTCTACAGAAAGACTGCGGGGGGACCTTCTCCCCCCCCCCGATTGTGCGATCGGTGTGCCGATCAGATTTCATCTGGAACACAATTGTATCGGGCAGATCAATGTTGTCGTTTTGCCGATCTTTCACAGGCCTGTAGGTCGAATTGGAGTGGACGAGTGACATGGAAAACACAAGCCCACTTGTGCGCAAAGATTGCGCAGCGAACGAAGTTTGACGAAAACCTTGCAGAACGCAGCCCCCCGCCTGATGCCAATGGTTTGACTGTTCCTGACACCTCTGACGCCCTCACGCACATGAATCGGGACTTGATGCCTTCTGGTTTTCCCATGGCACGAGACCTGCAAACACGACGAACGGGTCGCAAATCGTAAAACTAAGGACTAACCATGTCACTGAATCACATTCGCAACACATTCGCTGCAGTTTCTTTCACACTTTTCACGCTGGTTTCTGGCGCGTTGCTGGCCGACGACGTGAAGATTCCCGAAACGGCCGCAGACCATGAGGCTTTGGCCAAGACTTATCGTGAACAATCCGCTCAGTACCGCAAGACGTCCGAGGATCACAAAAAGATGGCGGCAGCGTACAAAAAGACCACGGCCCCAATGTGAAAGGCCAGCCCAACCCCTGGGCGCAAAAAATGGCGAAACACTGCTCGGCACTCTCGAAGAACGCGGAAAAGCTCGCGGCTAGCACCGACAAGGCGGCCGAGTTCCACATGCTTCGCGCCAACGAGAAGCAGGGGAAGTAGAACCCAATTGGTTCGACCGGGCGTCGCGGTGGTCGTCACTATCGTCGTTGCGGCTTGTTCCGTGCTGATTGCCACCATCGGCGATGCCTCAGCTGAACAACAGATACCTGTGGCGGTTGCTCTTCCGAGTCCACTGCGTGTGGAACAAGTGATCCAGGTGGCACGTTCGCGACGTGCAGAAATTGTTGCGGCTCACGCTCGGGCCCGCGCCGCCGCGCAAAGGCCCGCTGTCGTCTCGGCGCTTGAAGACCCGGTGGTTTCTCCTGCGGTGGATCATTTGCCGTTCATGCTCGACGGAGCAGACGTGAGTTTGGGTATCGAGCAACGCTTCCCTCTTTCTCGAGTGCGGGGGAATAGACGTCGGGTTGCGGAGGCAGACGCTGAACGGCTTCGTGCCGAGACCAATCGGGTTGTACTCGACGTCGAGCTGGATGCTGTAAGCGCGTTCCTCATGCTCCAGGAGCGAAGACAGATGACAGCCGTTCTCGAAGAGCAGCTGGCTCTCGGTCGCCAGTTTGTGACTGCCGCGAACGCTCGCTACGCCAGCGGGACTGGTGCACAGCCCGACGTGCTCCGCGCCGAAATAGAAGTCGCGCGTCTGGAAGGGACATTGCGTTCCATCCGTTCAGAGGTCCACGGCGCAGAAGCCATGCTCAATACGAGCCTCGCGCGCGCGGCTGATTCTGAACTCCCTCCGCTGGAAAGTGCCGCGATAACGGTTTTGCCGCCTGAGTGGATCTCGATTCGCGAATCTGCGCTGAGCCGTCGACCGGAACTATCTTCTGGCCGAGCCGAAATCCGCATGACGGAAGCCGAGGTCACGGTGATGAAGTCCATGTACGCGCCGATGGCAATGGTCCGAACAGGGCCCGCTTACACCATGACGGACCAGGCCGGATGGATGTTGATGGTTGGGATTAGCGTCCCGATCTGGCGCGACAGACTCAACTCAAGTGTGCGCGAAGCGCAGGCGATGGTTGAAATGTCCCGTGCCGACTTGAGCGCAATGAGTCGCATGATCGAGGGTGAGGCTGCGACGTCTCGACACCGTGTGCTCGCATCACGCGCTCGGTACCTAGCCTTGCGCGATGAAATTCTCCCGCGGGCGCGGCGTGTGATCGATCCGTCGCTAGCGGGCTATTCGGCGGGCACGTTGCCGCTCGTGAGTGTCATCGAAGCAGCGCAGACACTCTGGTCCGTGCAAGCCGAACTGGTATCGGCCGAATTCGAGTTGGGGGTTGCCTGGGCTCGCTTGCACCGTGCGATCGCAAAAGGAACGACGAGACCATGACTTTGAAACGAGATTGGCGGGCTTTGATCATGGGCGGCGCAATCGTCCTCGTCCTCGCGCTTGCCTGGATTATTGTTCAGAATCTCCGGCACGGCTGGCCGTTCTCGGTTCACCACAACGTCGGCGAGCGCGAAGAAGCTGCACCCGTCGTCACTGCGCGAAAGGTGACTGCGACGCAGGCGCAGGCGCGCGCCCCCGTTGAGCTTGAGCCGACGAAACGTGCCACAATCGGTGTGCGGTTTGACCGAGTGCGACGGGAGATGATCTCAAAACCGCTGAGGACGGTTGCCACGGTCGTTCCTGACGAGTCGCGGATCTCGCACGTGCACACGCGCGTCTCCGGCTGGATCGAGCAGCTCTACATCAACACCACCGGTCAAGCAGTGCGAGCGGGTCAGCCGTTGGCCGGGATCTTCTCGCAGGAGTTGCTGTCATCGCAAAGCGAGTATCTCGCGACGAAGCGAGGCGAAAGTCACGGGCCTGCCAGTCTCGTCACACAGGGTGCCAGGTCGCGCCTCAAAGTGCTTGGCATGACCGACGGAGAGATCCGTGCCATCGAAGGCTCCGGCGAAGCACGTCGGCTGATCACAGTGGTGGCGCCGCGCAGTGGCGTCGTGATCCATCGCGGCATCTCGGTGGGTACGGCTGTCGACCCGTCGACGGAGCTGCTCACAATCGCGGACCTTTCGCGGGTATGGGTGGTAGCCGAGGTGCCGGAATCCGATATTCCCAGTGTTGGGCGCGAAACCCTGGCAAAGATAGACGTACCCGCTTCGGGCCGACCGCCGTTCGAGGGCCGCGTGGATTTTCTTTACCCCACGCTCACGGAGCGAACGAGGACGTTGCGTGTGCGCTTCGTCATCGACAATCGCGACGGTACCCTGAGGCCCGGGATCTACGGCACGGTTGAGTTTCTGGTGAAACCGCGCGAAGCACTGACCGTTCCGCGCGACGCGGTCGTCGACACCGGTCAAACGCAGCACGTTTTCGTCGTCGAGCGCGAAGACCGATTTGTTCCGCGCACTGTCCGGCTCGGAGCGCGGCTCGACGACCGCGTCGAGGTGACAGATGGTTTGCGTGAAGGCGAATCGATAGTGGCATCGGGCGTGTTCCTGATCGACTCGGAGAGCCGACTACGCGCTTCAGGTGGTGGTACGGGTCACGCACACGGCGCCCGACAAACCGAAGATCCCCCGGCGCCAACCGAACCTCAAACGCTGCCGTCAACGCCGTCGCCAAGTGACAACGGTGCGCAATCTCCGCCCGAGGCAGAGCCGCCGCGCGGTGCGGCTCACCAGGGACATTAAGGACCCACCCATCGTGATTGAACGAATTATTGAATGGTCTGTGCAGCGGCGGTGGATCGTCTTTGCGGCGACCGCACTCCTCGTGGCGTGGGCTCTTTTCGCAATCAAGCAAACACCGCTCGACGCGATCCCCGATCTCTCCGATCCGCAGGTCATCGTCTTCACAGACTGGATGGGGCGCAGCCCCGATCTCGTCGAGGACCAGGTCACCTATCCGCTCGTACGTGCGCTTCAAAGCACGCCCCAAGCCCGGACGGTCCGAGGGTATTCGATGTTCGGGATGAGCTTTGTTTACGTCATCTTCGAGGATGGTACAGACATCTACTGGGCCCGTACGCGGGTGCTGGAACAGCTGGGTCGCGTGCAACGGTTGCTTCCACCGGAGGCGTCTCCCGTGCTCGGACCGGACGCCACTGGTGTTGGGTGGGTGTTTCAATACGCAATCGAAGACACCTCGGGGCAGTTGGATCTTGCACAGCTGCGGGAACTTCAGGACTTCACGATTCGCCCGACCCTACAGGCGGTCGCTGGTGTCGCCGAGGTCGCTTCGTTTGGTGGCTTCGAGCGCCAGTATCAAATCGTGCTTGATCCGAATCGACTCGCCGCCTACGGGCTCTCGATTGGCGACGTGACCCGCGCAGTACAGAGCGCCAATTCCGAGATCGGTGCGCGTGTGCTTGAGCTCGCCGGGCGCGAGTACGTTTTGAGGGGGCGTGGCTACGTCAAATCCCTCGCAGACCTTGAAACAAGTGTTGTGAGCGTCGGCGCGGGAGGGACGCCGATCCGTCTACGCGACGTGGCGCGCGTTCAGTTCGGTCCCGATATCCGGCGAGGCGCGGCGGACCTCAACGGCCGCGGTGAGGTTGTCGGTGGCATTGTTGTAATGCGGATTGGCAGCAATGCGCTCGATGTCAACGAGGCAATCAAGGCTGAGATCGCTCGCTTGACCTTGCCCAACGGGGTTCGGTTGACGCCCACCTACGATCGCTCCGATTTGATCAACGGTTCGGTCGAGACCCTCACAGACACCCTGCTCCAACAAGGTGTGATCGTCTCACTCATCTGCCTTCTCTTCTTGTTCAGCGTGCGATCCGCATTCGTTGCCATCATCATCATACCGCTCGCGGTGCTGATGACTTTCATTCCTGCTTTGTACTTTGGAATGACCATCAACATCATGTCTCTCGCTGGAATCGCGATCGCTGTGGGAGAGCTCGAAGACGCCTCGACGACCTTCGTCGAAAACAGCGCGCGCAAGCTCGCGAATGCCGCAAGCGGATCTAGCAGGCAAGCAGTCCTTCTCGACGCGCTCAAGGAAGTGGGACGTCCAACCTTCTTCTCTCTACTCCTCGTCACGGTTAGCTTCATTCCGCTCCTGAGTCTGACCGGTCAGGCCGGGCGACTGTTCCGCCCGCTCGTTCTTACGCATACGTTCGCGACTTTCGCCGCCGCACTGCTCTCGGTGACACTCGTCCCCCCTCTCGTGATGCTTGTCATGCGTGGCAAGTTTAGAAAGGAGGACCAGAACCCGGTCAGTCGCATATTGGTCGGCCTCTACAAGCCTGTGGTACGGTTCGTCGTCAGGGCGCGCTGGTTCGTTCTCGCGGCAGCCCTGCTGTTGCTCGCGGCGACGGTACCCGTGGCCATGCGACTGGGATCGGAGTTCATGCCACCGCTCAACGAGGGTTCTCTGCTCGTCATGCCGACGACGTTTCCCGGGATCTCGATCGAAGAGGCTCGCCGGGCACTCACGGCTCAGCATCGAATCATCAAAAGCTTCCCCGAAGTGGCGTCCGTTCACGGCAAAGCGGGCCGAGCAGAGACAGCTACCGATCCCGCACAGCTCGACATGATAGAGAGCGTCGTGATGCTGCGGCCGAGCGAAAAGTGGCCCAAACGATTCAACCCACGCTGGCATAGCGGGGCTCCAAATTGGCTGAAGGTTCCGCTGCGATGGTTTTGGAGTGAAGAACGTCCGCGCACACTCGACGAGCTTGGCCGTGATTTGGATGCGGCACTCAGAATGCCCGGCTATCAAATGGCGATAGCGCCCCCGATACGAACGCGAATCGACATGCTGACAACGGGCGTTCGAACGCCCGTTGGAATCAAGGTGTTGGGAAATGATCTCGCAGAGATCGAGCGCATCTCGATCTTGCTTGAAGGAATGCTCCGCAATGTTCCCGGCACGCGTAGTACGTTCGCAGAACGCCAGACGGGACGCGAATACATCGACGTTGTTCCCGATCGAGAGGCGATCGCACGGTACGGGTTGACCGTTCGTGATGTGCTTGACGTGGTCGAGGCCGCAGTGGGTGGCATGTCAGTATCGACCGTGATCGCAGGACGATCGAGATTCTCCGTTAACCTGCGCTACGCCTCGGATTATCGAGCGGATCCTGAATCGCTGCGCACCATTCTCATTCCGATAGTTACCTCCGAAGCCGTGGGGAACGCGGAGCCCGGCGGCTCAGGGGCGGGCTCATCGCCTACAACCGCGATGCGAGGAGCCGCGGCACCCATGCGCACGGGCGCCGGTTCGGCGGGCGGAATGAACAGAATGGGCGCAAACGGCCAAGGGAACGCCGGCAGTGCGATGGGGTCAAACGGATCGGCAAGTCAATCCCCTCCGATGGGAGGTCCCGTTGGTTTCCCAGCTGACCCGAGCGATCGCTGGAGGCAATCCGGTGCCACGGTTCCACTTGGGGCGATCGCAGACGTGCGCATCGTTACGGGACCACCGATGATCAAGGATGAGAATGGCATTCTTGTCGGCTATGTATTCGCAGACATCGACGCGTCGAAGCGTGACCTCGGCGGATGGGTGAATGACGCCAAACGCCTTGTAGATCAGGAACTGTCACTGCCTCCCGGATACCGCCTGCAATGGACCGGACAGTACGAATTCATGGAGCAGATGCAGGCACGCATGGCCTGGGTTGTGCCTCTCACTTTGTTGTTGGTCATTTATTTGCTTCGCCGCGGAATGCGAGGCTGGGCACAGACGGGACTCGTCCTCACAAGCTTGCCGTTCGCTCTCATCGGTAGCGTGTGGCTGCTTTACGTTCGGGACTACAACGTTTCGACTGCGGTATGGGTGGGTCTAATCGCTGTCATCGGGACCGCCTCGGAAACCAGCATATTGATGACCGCGTTTCTCGATCAAGCTGTATTGCTTCGACAGCAATCGAAGCCGATCCTCGATCCGGACGATGTGAATGAAGCGGTCATTGCGGGCGCATCGTCTCGTGTACGACCGATCGTGATGTCGGTGGCGAGCACGGTCCTTGGCCTTATGCCGTTGCTTTGGGAAGCTGGACCGGGCGCAGATGTCTCGGCACGCATCGCGGCGCCCGTCGTCGGCGGTTTGATCTCGTGTCTCCTGCTCACGCTTCTCGTGCTCCCAGCCGCGTACACAGTGTGGTGCCGCAGACGATTTCGTGCGGGAGGCATTGGCACGCCTGAAACAGAAGCGAGTAAATCATGAGAAGGATGTAACGTTGACCGTTGCCGGTCGTTTCGATGCCATCGTCAACGAATTGATTCTACGGCTCCAGTGTGAACACGCGAACCTGTAACGGCGAAAGGAAACCAGTGAGATCTCCGTTATTGCGCGTCAAACCTTGAGCACCGGCACCGACCAGTTTTCCCCCAGCGCACCCCGCCGGAATCCTAGCAGAAACTGTCCCTGCGAACGTGCGGTGATTCTCCATTGCGACGAGGCAAATCGAACCCAGTGTCGCACTGTTCCTGTCAGACGATACCGCGCGTGTACTCACAGACGACGGATGGGCCTTGTTCGATGGCGCAATCAAATGGGCCGCAGGCAAGAACCGTTAAATCACGCTTCCAGCAACAACGCCGAAGTCAGCGTCGATCGTCAACGAAAGCAGTTTGCGTTTGTCTTCGGCGCAAGGCGTTTTCGCCAACCGGGCACGCAACTGGTTATGGTCCAACATTCCATGACGAATTGCCGTACGAATAAAACCGAAATCCTTTTCTCGAAACGCGATGTATTTCGAGACAGCAAGATCATGAAAATCCAGACAGAGTCCCTTGGCCCCGCGCGTGTTGGGGTTTGACACCACGACCACCCTATCCTCCCACCCTTCCGGCAACACCGCAGTCCCCGGTTCTACACCCTGAGCGTAATACCCAAAGGTGCGGTGAAACGGAGAAAGTTCGCCGATCGATCCATCAACGAGCTCCCACCGTTCCGGATGATTTTTCGGATAGACATCGGCTTCAACCGAGACCAACAAATTGGCAGGAGCGTTGGGGTATGAACCCAACACGGATTGACTACCGACGATCACGATCTCGTCGTCATCCGCGATATCCGCAGCCGCACGGATGATGTGTTCAAGCTGAGCGCGATTCACGGCCGAATTCACTTTTCACTTGATCGCGGATTCGCCATCGCTCTTGGGCAGAGATAGCGCCGGCGAATGGACTGACTTGCCTCAGGTCGTGCATTCGCTCCGATCGTTCGGAAAGCGCCGCGATGAGAATCTCGATTGGGCCCGACAAAAGTCCGCACCAAGCTTCCGCGTACGGCCGTGCGACCGATCCGTCTTGGATCCAACCGCCAACGCGAGTCTGGGCTCGTGCAATGATATCAGGTTCGGTCCGCAGACGATCGGCAACCACAACGTGAAGCGCGCGGCTCGTTTCAGCGGCGATATCGTGGGAGCGCATTGGATGGAGTTTATCACACGAACCAGGCCCTGCCCGGCGTGTCGACCCCTTCGAAAATGTATTCTTTGGGGCAACCACAGGCCGGCTCAGTGCGACAACTCCGCCGTCAAGTCTCGGATTCCCCGGGCGACATGGAGAAATGATGATTCGGACGAACACTGTAATGACCCTCGGCACGCTCTGTATTTTCCTGGTTGCTTGCAGCTCTGATGCGGATACGGAAAACACCATGCTTTACGACGCCGCCGCCGACGCACCCCTCGTCGCCGATGGCGGAATGCTCAACGAAGGAATCGCAAAAGCCGATGCAGCCATTGTGACAATGGTAGCCGACGCCGCAAACGTCGACACAACCGCGGCTGTGGTTTCCCCTGATGCGTCTCCCCCCTCACAGGGAAAGCCCTACGGTGCAATGTGTTCGACGGGTCCCGATTGCAGCTCAAACCTTTGTCTAAAACAAACCGGATGTTCTCGCTTTTGCGATATCAGCAAGCCCAATCCGTGCCGCGCCGAAAAGGCCTTGTGTGTTCCGCTTGAACAAAACCTGGGATTTGCCTGCACAGGAATGATCGACACCGGCAACGATACGGACGA
>JAYUPZ010000257.1:0-19087 GCA_043759805.1 Myxococcales bacterium
GCTCAGTATCGCAATACGATTTCGGACCTCGTGGGCATCACTCCACGCGTCACAGATTTTGAGAACGACGGCCAGGGCGAGGGCGGTTTTTACGCCAACAGTCAGTCCCCTGCGACTCGACTTACCCTTGATGCCTACGCAAACTCTGCCACCGCGATTGCGGCCGCCACTGACCTCACCAAACTCGTGTCCTGTCCGCTCGCAACCGGAACCGAAGATTGCGCTCGAAAGTTTATCGAGACCTTCGGACGAAGGGTATTTCGTCGGCCGCTCACAAGCGATGACACGGGTGGATTGCTTGCGGTTTTCAAAAGCAAACGCGCGCGTTCCGATTTTGCGGGTTCAATTCGCCTGGTGCTGAGCGCGATGCTGCAAGCGCCTTCCTTCATATATCGTCCCGCCTCCCTGCACGGCCTTGCTTCCGATCTCTCATTCTTCCTTTGGTCTACAACACCCGACAACGAACTCCTCAACGCCGCGGACGCCGGTCTTCTTGCAAATCCGGCTGGCGTCGAGAAACAAGTGCGACGGTTGCTTGCCAGTCCGCGGGCACTCGAAACGCTGGAATCCTTCCATGAACAGTGGATGGGCTTGTCTCGCATCAACGTCGTGAGCAAGAACTCTGACATCCACCCGGAGTTCACGACCGACATGCGCATCTCGATGCTGGAAGAACATCGGCGCTTCACACGACATGTGTTTACCGAAGGCGATGGATCGCTTGAGACCCTCCTGCTCGCGCCGTATGCCATCGTGGATGCACGACTCGCAGCACATTACGGCGTTACAAAAGGCGCGCCGACAATTGGATACGCCCGCGTCGAGCTCCCGTCTGCACAACGTTCGGGTCTGCTCACGCAAGCCGGTTTCCTCTCGGTGCAATCCCTGCCCGACCAGCCCTCGCCTATCCATCGCGGAAAATTCGTGCGCAGCCGCTTGCTATGCCAGGAAGTTCCACCCCCACCCGATGGGGTCGACATTGCCGTTCCAAAGGTTGATCCGACTTTACCCACAAAGGATCGCTTCGAGGCACATCGCAAAGACCCTTCGTGCGCGAACTGCCATGCACTGATGGATCCCATTGGATTTGGCTTTCAGCACTACGACGCCACCGGGCGCTGGCGCGAACGCGATGGCAATTTTCCGGTCGATGCCAAGGGCGAACTTTCAGACACCGACAGTATCGATGGACCCTTTGACGGCGTGGTGGAGTTGAACCAAAAGTTGCTTGCCAGCAACGAGGTACATGCCTGCGTCGGCCGGCAATGGGTCCGCTACGCACTTGGCCGCCATGAAACCGACGATGAATCCTGCTTCATCGAAAACCTTCAAAGACGATTTGATGCCGCAAACATGGACGTGCGTGAACTTTTACTGGCGATCGCTACCAGCGACATCTTCCGAACCCAGGCCACCGTCGACGAGGCAGTTTCAAAATGAGCTCTCGAACAGTTTCCCGCATGACTCGGCGTGAACTCTTGCGTACCACGGGCGCCGGCCTTCTGCTCGCGCCGTTTGTCCCCGTCTTTGATGCGGAGGCAGAGCAGACGACAGCCAAACGCCTCCTTTTCATGTATTCCTCAAACGGCATGGTGCACGAGAAGTGGTTGCCAACTGTCTCAGGTGGAACCCTTTCGCTCTCCCCAATCCTCTCACCCCTTGAGCGCCACAAGAGCAAGATGCTCGTGGTTGATGGTCTCGGTTACAATCAACCCAGATGGACGGGACACAACGTCGGCATTGCCTTGACGGGATCGGCTGCAAGAATCGTCGGCGAGAATCAACTGGCAACTGGCGTCAGCGTCGATCAGTTCGTTGGCGAAAAGATCTCTGCCGGGAAAAAGTTCCGAAGCATTGAATTTGGGGTTCAAGTTGATCAATACAACGATGAACACAACGCTCTGTCCTACACTTCCGCAGCTGCACCGATTCGCGCCGAGAATAGTCCCTACAAGATTTTCGACCGCGTCTTCGCCGGATTGATGCCCGCGGGAAAACCCGCCGTCGATCCGGCCGCGCTCGATCAGCAGAGTGTCATCGACTTCGTAAAGGGCGATCTCGCGCGACTACAAACCCGAATTGGGACGGCCGCGAAGTGGAAGCTCGACGCCCATCTGCAGCAGATTCGGGAAATCGAGCAGACGCTCACCATCGGTGTTGGCGCGGCCTCCACGGATTCGTGCGCAACGCCAGCGACCGGTACAAGGCTTGACATCCTCAGGAACGACAACGTTCCTGCCCTGGGACGGTTGCACATGAAGCTTGCAACCATGGCGCTCGCCTGTGATCTCACCCGTGTTGCAACGGTGCAATACGGCCGCGGCGGCGCCCAGCACCGGTTCTCGTGGTTGGGTCCCGAATTTCAGTCCGATCCCGACAATGGTCCCAACGATTCAACTTCGGGCATCCACGGCCTTGCTCACAACGAGGCGAATCCCTCGTCGCGCGAGAAGCTTGCACGTTGCCACACCTGGTATGCCGGCGAGCTCGCTGCCTTCGTCGACATGTTGAAGGCGGTCCCCGAAGGCAACGGAACCATGGCCGACAACACCCTCGTCGTTTGGATGAACGAGCTTGGCAAGGGCGGCAACCACACCTTTCTTCAAACCCCGTGGGTACTCGTCGGCAATCTCGGTGGGACCTTGAACACGGGCAATTTGATCGCTGCACCCAAGGCGTCACACAATCGACTGTTGTTGACGCTCTGTCACGCATTTGGGCTTGATAACAAGACCTTTGGCAGCGCCGAGTTCTCCACCGGCGGTATTTTGCCCGGAATTCTTGTCTGATTCGTGGGACAGACCGTCCCCCAATGGTGCCGTTACCCTTGCCGGAGCCCTGCTTCCGTGGCAGAGAGGGCCGTGACTTTCGAACAGCTTGGCCTATCCGCCCCGATTCTCCGCGCCATTCAGGAGACCGGTTACGACACCCCCACGCCCATCCAGCGTGACGCAATTCCGCCCATTCTCGAAGGGCGCGACATCGTCGGATGCGCTCAAACCGGAACCGGCAAGACCGCAGCCTTTTCGTTGCCGTTGCTGCAACACGTTGATCGCACGGCAGGCCGTGATCCCCAAATTCGCGCCCTTGTCGTCACGCCAACCCGTGAACTGGCAGCCCAAATCGGCGAAAGCGTCGCGACCTATGGCAAACACCTCAAGGATTTGTATCACACGGTTATTTTTGGCGGCGTGAACGAGACGCCCCAGATTCGAGAGATCCAGCGTGGCGTGGACATTGTCATCGCGACCCCGGGACGATTGCTTGACCTGATGAACCGAAGGATCATCAACCTGTCGCACGTCGAGATCTTTGTTCTCGATGAGGCTGACCGCATGCTGGATATGGGTTTTCTTCCCGATGTGAAACGAATCGTCGCTGCATTGCCCAAGAAACGCCAGACGTTGTTCTTCTCCGCAACGATGCCATCCGAAATCCGAACCCTGGCCGAGACCCTGTTGCACGATCCTATCTCGGTGGCCGTTGCGCCCGTGTCCGCGCCGGCCGAACGGGTCGATCAAAAACTCTACTTCGTCGACAAAACCCGCAAGCGTGATTTGCTCGTGGATCTCGTTACCAACAACAACCTCCAGCGCACTCTGGTATTCACCCGCACCAAGCACGGTGCCAATCGTGTTGTTGAATACCTGGAGAAACGGCGGATCGTCGCCGCTGCCATCCACGGCAATAAATCGCAAGGTGCCCGCACGCGCGCTCTTGATGGCTTCAAGCGCGGCGACGTAAGGGTGCTCGTCGCAACGGATCTGGCTGCCCGTGGCATCGATGTGGATGGCATCTCGCACGTCATCAACTTTGATTTGCCGAACGTGCCCGAGACCTATGTGCATCGCATCGGGCGCACAGCACGCGCAGGTCTTTCGGGCGTGGCTCTGTCTTTTTGCGATGAAGAAGAGCGCGACTTTCTCGTCGATATTGAACGATTGATGGGCCGACACCTTGACCGAGTGAACGACCAGACCTCAATTTCAAGCAGGCAAGATCCTCCCATGACGGACCTCAAGTCCAAGGCGCGGACCTCGCTGTCTCCCAAGCCTCAACCGCATGGAAGGGGTGGTGGGGGCCGCAGATTCGGTGGCGGCGGCCGCAGCAGTGGTAGCCGACCCGGCGGCCGACGCTAGCCGGTTAACGTCGCCGCAGAATCACGGGGTAGGTGAATTTCTGCGCTTCGGTGGTGAACTGAGGGAAGCGCGCCTTGCGTGCGACGTCGAGGATACAGCTGCCAAGCGCAGTGCCTTCAAGGCTGCCGTCCATGGCGACCGACAACGGGATCCCGTTCGCGCCCGAAACGACGAAGCGAAGGTTGGCACTCCCACGAAGATTAAACTCACCAATGCACTTGTCGATGAGAGGGGCGACCTTTGTCATGCCGCGGTTGATCTCCACCGCGCTGAGCATCGCGGGCAGGCCACTGCTGGCATGTTCGCGGCCCGCCGCTCCTCGGCACGAGCCATCGTTGTCGAAACGTTTCGCGGGCCCACTTGACGGGGGCTGCGAAAACACCACTTCGCCGGTGCAGTGATTGAAAACGCGAGAGCCGAGGAGCTTGAACGCGAAACCCCGGGCTGGGCCAAAACTCCACTCTTTGTTTTCCGGTTGAAAGACAAACTCGGCGCGCAAATGTGGGCGCACCTGATCCAGCCAAAGTTTGGATTCGGGAACACCGCCGAACGACAACTCGGCGCTCGCAACTTCGACACCTTCAGCGAGTGAGTGGCCGGTCTTGTCTGGTGCGCGCAGCGTGACAAGACGCCTGTTGCTTGTGGTACCAATCGCGACCGGTCGTGTACAGGCCAGACAACCCACGACGCCAATCTGAACACCCTTGATGCGACCGTCGTAGTCGGACACCCGGACGGACGCCTGGTCGTCAACCACCATCGAGTACGAACGACCGGGAAGCCGCTGCTTCAAAAAGCGCGTCATCGCTCCACAACGAGCCCGATCCTCGGAACGGATCATTGTCGAGCAATCGTCGAGGAATGGCGTGACGAGCGTGGGCAAGTCCACCGCAGATGATGAACGCTGCAACAATGTCTCAAAAGTTTCCGGCGTCTGCGCCTCTGCACGGGTCGACACTTCACCCGTCAGGATAGAAAGCGCCAGCCCAATCAAGAACCCCTTCCGACCAAACAACGATGCAAACATGGATGGTGATTCCTATCCGAATCCGGCGCCTTTGCAAAGGACTCTCAGCGAGAGGCCGACGCTACCAATTCAAGGCCGTCGAGAATGTTTTGGGTTTGAACCTGCAGGTTATTCAAATTGTGGCAGTACCGGCGGAGATCTTGTTGAAATTCGACCCTCCCGACAACGGCCAGGATGGATCCCTGGCCTCGCACGCCCACGACGATCGTTCGCCACCCGGGCCGCTTGATCCGATCCTCCGAGGACAGGGTTTGGCCAAGGTGCCGATACTTTCGTTGCAATCGGCCGCATTCAAAGGGTGTGGTCGCGACCACCAAATGCTCCGGCAAGCGCAGATCGGCTTCATTTTGCAAAAGGCGCAACGCGACCTCGACCGCGGGTATTTCCGGATCGGCGTCCGGCCAGGCGAAGACACGCATATCAACCTCGGCCGTCCGGGTGTCATATGCAGCACCGGAGGTCGCTCCCGAACCATCGTCAATCACCGCCCCGCTGTACTGACCAATCGCGATATGGGAGGCGTCGCCGTCTTTCAACCCGACCTTCTTCACTTCCCAGAAATCGATTGCCTGAATTCGGTAGCGGGGTGTGACGATCGGCTGTGTTACGGAACAGGCCGAGGCGCCCATTGCCACCAACAAGACAAACAGCGCTCCGAACGTTATTCGACACACGACAATCACATGCCGCTTACAAAGCGCCAGTCGGATTCGATGTTCTCTCGCGCCATGATGAAGCGATGGTTGTCGTTCACCCGGCGGTACCGTTCACCCACTTCGGACGATCCGATCTCAAAGGACCCGTCGATGTAGACATCCACTTCGACTTTCTTGGTCGTCATCATTCGCACGGTGTAGTAGCGAATCTGATAGCGAAGGTTCTTGAGTCGCGCGAGTCGACCCGCAAGCACAACCTTCAAGCCCTCGTAGCCGTAGTCATCGTCGGCGCGGGGGGTTCCGGAATCCTCGAAGTAGTCCTTCGAGGCAAGCACCAGCAGGCCTTCAATGTTGCGGGCCATGAGGCGCTCCCGGTACTTCTCGATGGTATCGAGCACAGCGCGATTTTCAGGCGTGTCCTGCACGGTCGTGCCGGGCAAGTTTTGCTTGCGGGCGCATCCCGAAGCGCCGGTGGCAAGGGAGAATAAAAGCGCGACACCCAAAAAGAAAATTTGGTTCTTCATCGTTATCAGCGGCTCTTCTAGCATCAAACGATCCAGTTCATTCGGTCGTGGCCGATGACGCTAAACCATCGAAATTACATCCTTCAGCGGGACGGATTGCGCCAATGCGACACGGTGAAGGTTCGTTCCCTGCCAAAATGGCAACCGTAGAAAACGTAGGTCTCAGGAAAAGGCGAGCAGACGGTGCATGTATGTGTCTTCCCAGGCCTGCGCCTTCTCGAAGTGCTCGTAGGACTGCTCCTCGGCAACGAAGGCGGGCGTGTGGTAACAGCGACGCGATCCCTGCTGCTGCGCGCCGTGCTTGCCGTGCAACATTTCGTGAAAGACGATCCAGCCCACGAAATACTCGGGGACACCTTTGCGGTCGAGGATGGGGTTAATGCGAATCGTTCGATCGTCGATGGCAAAGCTACCCAGCTTGATCGATCGCGGCACGGTCTTGCCACGCGCGCCCCGCGCACCCCAGGTGATTCGCGCATCAAGCTTGCCGTCAAACCGTTCGCAGTTGAGACGATCAAAGATCTGTTGCAGATCGTGGACTGCGCCCCGCGGACGTAGAACCACGTTGCGACGGCGTCGGGGCTGCTCTCGAATCACGCTCTCGTTCTTACGAATGAACTCGCCAAGGGTTTGCGAGGCGCGGGGATCATTGTGGACGACATAACGACAAAGCGATCGAACGACCCGAGGTTCGGCGCCAAGGAACATGCGGTGGATTCGCACCGAGTACCCCTCGGGATGCCGGCGGACAGTAACCATGGAGAATCGGTTGTTGGTCAACGTCAGGTTAAGTCGACGACCGGGCGGCATGTGCCCTGCCATCGCGTGCTGCAACCGCAACTCGTCAGTCGCAGGCATCCCGGCATCAAGCGACGCGCGCCGAGCCGCAACCGCGGGTGAGCGTCGTCGTGCACTGCTGTCGGGCGGCACCGCCGGATGCGCCTCGCGGGCAAAACCAAACGGCAATTGTTCGGGTTCGCGTAACACGCTCGCGCGGGGCGGTTTGCGCGATTGAAAAGCAGCGAGCAAGGCAGCAAGCGGCCCTTTTCGCCGCGGGCTATTTGCACTGTTGCTCACGTCCTGATTATCCACGATCTCGGGGGCACGTTGCGCTTTCCCGGACCTGGGAGTCATTTCGGTGTGGTTGGCAGTAGGTCGTTTCGGCATCTGGTGTGTCAATGTGGACATATGTAGGTTGACGCGGTGTACGACAGCCATAGTAGCCAGCCTTGTGCCTGTGGGCAAAATTTCTATCACCTTGTCTTTGTTTATTTTTTCCTGTGGATAAATTTGACGATTGAAAACACCCACGACGACGCGTTGCGTTGTGTTTGGACCCGTCCGCCACTGGTTTCTCGCCGACGCCCTGATAAAACAGTTCCGTGCATCTCCAATTTCTCTATTTCGCCGCAGTACGTGATCGGCTCGGATGTGAGGGAGAATCCCTTTGGCTGCCGGATGGAATCAACGTCGCAGCCGCCCTGAAAGGGCTTGTGGATCGCCACGCGGATCGCGACCTCGGCGCCATTGTGGACCGCCTTCAGATCGCAGTGAACCGCAGCGTCGTAACCCGAGAACACCCCCTTTGCGACGGCGACGAAGTGGCGCTTTTACCACCGGTCGCGGGCGGCATGGACCAACCTTCTCGCCTCGCGATTCTCGATAGAACACTTTCGCTCGATGCCGTTGTCCGTTCCGTATCAAGCCCCTTACAAGGCGGAATTGTCACCTTCACGGGTGTGGTTCGACGCCATGGTCAGCTCGCCGAGGTGTCGCGTCTCGAATACGAGGCCTTCGTTCCCATGGCCCTCTCCGTCCTAAGTGATATCGCGCACGAAATCGAAAATGCCATTCCGGGTACGCAAGTTGCCATTCACCATCGGATCGGAAACCTTTTGGTGGGTGAGCCTGCCGTGGTGATTGCGGTAAGTGCACCCCATCGAGCCGAGGCGTTTTCGGGTTGCCGGGCCGCGATTGAAGCGCTGAAACAACGGGTTCCGATCTGGAAAAAAGAGATCGGTCCCGACGGCAACGCCTGGATCGGGATGGGACCCTGATAGCAAAAGCGATTACGGCACGACGGGAATCGTACGACTGGGGCGACCGAGTACGCGATCAATCAGCGCCCTGCCCGCCTCGGACATCTCGATGAACTCCACGCCCATTCCGCGCGGATTCTCGCTGACTCGTACCACAATCGCCGTTCCTTCGAGGATCTCTGGATCGGCTGCCAGGATGGTGAACTTCAAACGAATCCGGCTGCCAACCGGCCAGGGATCTCGGGTCCGAATAAATGCGCCGGTGTGTGAGATGTTTGAGACGTATTCGGTCAAAAACGCCTCGATCTCGGCGAACTCACCATTGATGTCAACCCGACGTTCGCGCAGCAGCGTGCTCGAGTCTAGTCCGTCATTCCCCTCAGGCGGTTTCGAGGCGACCATCCCGGTATTCTATCGCAAAATCGAACGAAGGTTCAGGGCGTCTCTTTGACGGTGATGAATGCGCCGGCAACAGCACTGCGTACGCTTCGTCGACCGCTCGGCCAATGCACATGAACCTCTGCCTTATCGGCACCACCCAGCCCAAAATGCGCCACCAGGCTGCTGGTTGAGGCTGCATTGCTGTCACCCGAACGGATCTGTCGGATTTGTTCTTCGGGAACGCCATTTTGATCGACATCCGCCACCACGACGACAACCGCACCGATGGCGTCTCGACTCGATCGCAGTCGGCCCATCAGGGAGGGATCGCCAACCAAGGTCACGGACAGGTGGTGTGAGGGTGGATAACCAGGATTCAGGTAGAGCCGACTTGGACGCCCAAGCGCGACCACAAGCAGATCGAGCCATCCATCGCGGTTAAAATCCCCCGTCATATCCCCGCGCGCGTCTAGCCCGTAGGCAACCCCCACTTCGTGGGCAACCTCAACGAATCCCTCGGCTGTGTTGCGGTACAGCAGCGCCGATTGCAAACCACCACTCGCAACGTGAACATCGAGTCGCCCATCGTTGTCGTAGTCGAGAAACTTGGTTCCCCAGGAGGAGGCGCCCGGCAACGCGTGACTCACCGTAAAGTTGAGCATCCCGGTTTCTTGAAAACGGTTTAACCAAAGTTTGTTTGGACCAACCGTCGAGTCGCGCGGTGCCCAGTCTGTCACGTACAAATCCAGATCGCCGTCACCGTCGACGTCGCCGGCATCGATGCCCATCGCAAGAGGGGTCGATGTCCCGGCTGCAATGCGTTCACTGATGTTCTCAAACCCGAGCCAATTGCCTTGCGAGCCCATCCCTCGATTTCGGTAGAACATCGTTCGGTCGGCTGGAGTCCCGGTCTTGTTGGTCACAACCAACTCGTCCCAACCATCGCGATCCAGATCGGCGAACAACACCGCATTGGTACTGGCATAGCGCTGCAGCCCATCCGAAACACGACCATCGGGTAAGCTCCACCCCGGTGTCCCGGCCGATAGCGTGATGTCCACAAATGTTCCGTCGCGCATATTGTGATACAAAACATCGCGTTCGCCCGGCAGTTCGAGCCGCGGGCCGCTTTCGCTGCTGCCGTGGTGATTGCCCACGTACAGATCCAACCACCCATCGCGATCCACATCCGACCACGCGGCGGTCATGGCATGGATAAGCGGACGGCCCTCAAACACCAGGGCACCCAGCCCCGCGCGCGCAGTCACATTCTCGAAGGACAGCGATCCGGACTCGATGAGGCGGTTGCAATAGAGCTGGTTCGGTTCGCCGTAATTGGTGACAAACAAATCCACGTCACCGTCATTGTCGTAATCGGCGGCAACTGCCCCCGTTGAACCTGGCAGCAAAGCTTCATCAAACGGCAGGCGAACCAGGGTGCGTCCGCCGTGACCGTCGGGCTGATTGTGCAGAAGCCAGCTTGGTAGTCCACGGGCGGTCAGCAACAAAAGTTCGGGATAACCATCAAGATCCAGATCGGTGAATACCCCACCGGGGCCATGCTTCTCGTCCTCTTCGTCTTCGCCCGTGCCGGCAACGTACGATGCCAGACCAACCTCTTCTGCGATGTTCCGAAAGAGAGGACCTGCCTTTCCCTGATCGATCGTCAGGGCGTCCATAGCCGCATCGACGGTCAACCCGGTCTTGCGAGGCACGTCATCTCGACACGAAAATACGAGCCCGCACGCGAGGCCGATCACAGTTTGTAAACGGCCAGGCGACATCGGGGTTAGTTTGCCTCAAAATCCATTACCCAACCCTCCATGCCCATCTTTTTCAGATTCCCATCCCGAATCGATCACAGTCTGGTTGCCTCTGCGCTGCTTTGCGCCTGCGCTTCCCCGCAACACCAACCGACGGCGGTCAAGGACGTTGCCGTCCAGTCCCTGGCGACGCCTGGCTCGGTGGATCTTGCGGACGGAACCCACGAACACCGACCTCCTTACGAACGCCCCGGGGACAGTCTGGTCGATATAGCCGTCCCCAAAGGTCGCCTCCTTGAAGGGCGGTATCTCAGCCGCATCTACGGCTACGCGTTCAATTACTGGCTGTACGTACCGGCGCAATACAACACCGATAAACCCGCACGCATCATGGTTTTTCAGGACGGCGGTAAACACTATCTTGGCTTCGACCTAAAAACCTTTTTCGAGACGCCGGTGGTATTCGACAACCTGATCGCACGCGGCGAGATGCCGATCACGATAGGCCTCTTCATCGATCCCACGCAAAACCGCGACGAAGAATACAACTCGATGGCCGACAAGTACGGTCGTTTTGTGATCGATGAAATCGTGCGCGACGTGGTCACCCGGCATTACAACATCAGCCGAAACCCCGACGACTGGGCCATCGCCGGATTCAGCTCCGGTGGAATTGCGGCGTTGACCGTTGCCTGGCATTTCCCCGATCGGTTTCACCGGGTCTTGACTCACAACGGCTCGTTTACCCCCATCGCCAGCGTCCGACTCGGTGAAGCGACGGGCGGAGACGCTTACCCGGCGCTCATTCGCAACACGGAAAAGAAACCGCTTCGGATCATGTTGCTTTCAGGCACCAAGGACCTGGATCTCGAAGACGTTGGCAATTGGCTGCTCGCCAACCAAAAGATGGCGGAGGCCCTGGCAGACAAACACTATTCGTTTCGATTCATGTCGGGCGAAGGTGGGCACTACCCTCCGGAACAAGCCGCGGCCGATTTTCCGGATGCCCTGCGCTGGCTGTGGAAGACGGCCAAACCCTAGAGATGGAGAAGGTGTTATATATAACATGCATGTCGCGCTCGGGTGAACGGAGAACACTAACGCTGGAAGCAAGGGGGCCACGCTCGGCCCATGCCACCAATCCAAACGCGACCGTCACAGCCGAAGGCCGTAACCGTGTTACGCTTACTGACCAGGTTCACGAGATCCTCAAGCGGCAAATCGTACAACGACATCTTGTGCCAGGAGCCAAGCTGGACGTGGGCGATCTGGCCGCGCGCCTCGGCATCAGCCGAATGCCTATCGTCGATGCCTTAAACCGGCTTGAGATGGAAGGACTCGTCGAGCGCCGAGATCGCGTGGGTACTTTTGTGACCCCTTTTTCGCCAGCCGATTTTAATGATCTCTACGCTGCACGATTGATGGTTGAACAGTGGGCGATGGAACCGATCGTGGCATCGATCAAGGATACTGACATCGAGCGACTGAAGGTCCTGTTGCGGGAAAGCAAATCCCTCCTGAAGGATGTCGACGACGAAACCTTCGACTACCGGCGATTTCTCGAACTTGACCAGGACTTTCACGTCAACCTGATGGGACTGTGCAACAACCGCCGCATCCTTGACTGGTATCGTTCGCTCAACGCCCACATTCAAGTCGGACGCGTCTATTCATTGCGGGCGCTCAAACGTTGCAAAGGGGCTCAGGCGGAACACGAGAAGATCCTCGCAGCCCTGGAGGCACGCGACGCGGGTCGAGCGAGGGAATCCGTCAAGGAGCACCTGTCGGTGAGCCAAAACGGCATACTCGGAATCCTGAACGCTCGCGGCGATCTGTAGCGAACTCGGTTACGAATCGTCGGGCGCAGATTTGCTACCCGCAACGGCTGCTAATGGATCCGACACGGCGGAGTCAAGCGCGCCCTCGTCCTCTCCATCGAAGCTGACATCCACGTCAAAACCCTCGTCACCAGCATGTTGATGATTGCGCGTGGATTCGGCACGGTCCCGCTCGGCAACACGGGCAGCCTGTGCTTCCGCTTCGGCAATGGCCTCATCCGCCATGGACTCAGCGTTTACAACGGCATCTGCTTCGTCCGCCTCAATCTGTGCCATCACCTCATCGGGTGAACCGCGACGCTTGCGTTTGGTTTTGCGAACCTCGTTCTTGTCGACAACATGGGCCACCTCGGAACGGCCAATCACCTGATTGTCCTTGGCGGAACGAATCTCGAATTCGTCGACGGCAAACGCACCACGAACTTTCACCACAACCTGTTTTTGCAGGCGTTTTTCGACATCATCGAGGAAATCGCGGTCCGGGCCTTGCAGGCGTTTGGCGACCTCGGCGTGAACCTCAATCAGGATGGTGTTTCCTTCGACGATGCTGCCTTGACGGCGCAACTCGCGCAACACCTCGAAGGACACCGTCTGGCGTGACTTCGTATATCCCTTACCTTCGCAATGCACGCACGGTTCGGTCAAGGTGTGCAGCAACGACTCGCGCGTACGTTTGCGCGACATCTCGACCAGACCCAGCTCGGAGATTCGCGTGACCTGCGCTCGGTTGCGATCGCCTTTCAAGGCGTCATTGAAGGTTCGCATCACGCGCTCGCGATTGGATGCGCGATCCATGTCGATAAAGTCGACGACGATCATACCGCCGAGCGATCGGATCTTGAGCTGATCCGCAATTTCGTGACACGCTTCCAGATTGGTCTGCGTGATCGTGTCTTCGAGGCTCTTTTTGCCAACGAAACGACCTGTATTGACATCGACTGCCGTGAGGGCTTCGGTCTCGTCAATGATGAGGTAGCCACCCGACTTCAACCAAACCTTGCGCTCGAGCGCTCGGTCGATTTCCATCTCGATGCCCATGCCATCAAAGATCGGATCAGGGGTATCGGTCAACTCGATTTGGCCGTGGAAATCCGGCATGAATGCGGAAATAAACTTTTTGACCCGATCATACTCGGGACGTGAATCGATGATCATCCGCTCGACGTCCGAGGTGAAGAGATCGCGCACGGTTCGCAACAGCAGATCCAGGTCGCTGTAAATGAGCGAGGGGCAACGGCTCTTTTCGGATCGCTCGACGATCTGGTTCCACAGCTTGATGAGGAATCCCATGTCAGCGCGGAGATCTTTCTCCGGTACACCCGCCGCAACGGTGCGAACGATGAAGCCCGATCCCGGTGGCCGCATGTCATCGATGATGCTGCGCAAACGGCGGCGTTCTTTCTCGGACGCGATCCTTCGCGAGATGCCAACGCTGTCCACCGTGGGCATGAACACGAGGTGCCGACCCGGCAGCGAAACGTAGCGCGTGGTGCGCGCGCCCTTCGTGCTAATGGGCTCCTTGGTAACCTGAACAACGATCTCTTGCCCTTCTTTTAGAAGGTCTTCGATGCGATGGCCGCCGCCATGGGATGGACGCGTTTGTGGGGGACGATTCCGCTCGCCTTTGCTTTCCTCGACTGGAGAACCCGCCGCGCGTTCAAGCGCTTCTACCTGCGACTCGTCGGGCACCTCGCTGTTGGCGTCGCCGGAGTCGCCCGCGAGCAAACTTCGCAAGTCGTCGGGCGTTCCACGCACGTCGGACACGTGGAGATAGGCGGATTTATCGAGTCCAAGGTTAACGAAAGCCGCCTGCATGCCCGGAAGGATGCGTTCGACTTTTCCCTTGTAGATGTTTCCGGCGATCCCGCGATCCCGCTTGCGCTCGATATAGAGCTCTCCAAGCAGGCCGTCCTCAATGACGGCTACGCGTATTTCAGGTCCGTCGGCGTTTACGATCAGAGTTGATTTCGGCATTCACGAAGTACGTCGAGCAAAAAGGTGGGGCCAACCGCCCAGGTCCGATGGCGGGCGACGCCGATATCAGCGACACAAACGTCGCTGGCGAAATCGGCTGTGACATGAAAGTCAGGGTTTCTTGAACCCGCGAGAGGGCGGCCAACATGGAAGTACGATGGTCTTAACACGGAACCCTTTGTTTTCCAAAAGGATCCTGGTTGTAATAAATCCCGAATGCCAACTCGGCACGGTCGTTGCATGAGAGACAGATTGGCGACGACGAACGGTTTACCGGGCGACGTTGTTCCTCCTCCCACCTTAAGTTTCCGGTCCAAAAGACCAACCTAGACCAGCTTAACTTTTTTCTTTATTTAGATTTGTTATGAAGCCTTGGTTTACTTAACCCTACGTAATTGCTTAACTTTTCAAGCGAAGGCTTGATTCCTTTTCTGGTTCCGCCGCACAGTTTAGGTGGTTAACCGTCGTAAGCCCCCGTGGATTCCCGCGGGGGCTTCTTATTTTCGGCAACCCGTGAGACCGCCTGTTTCAAGCACCCTGGAAGCGCTGCGACACAAATGTCACAGTTCGCGGAAGGGTCGAAATTCAGCGCAAGTGGCCGGCGTAAAGAAAGACAAACGCCCCTACAAACAGAAGTGCGTCGACGCGGTCGAGCATACCGCCGTGGCCCGGAATCAATTGACCACTGTCCTTCACGCCAGCCGAGCGCTTTAGCAACGACTCGACGAGGTCTCCAATTGGACCGAGTATGCTCGCACCGATCCCGACAAATACGATATCGCGGATTTCCAGCACCGGGAAAAAGGTCATCCGCGCCGTGATACAGAAGACGAGCGCGCCAAGGACCCCACCCATGACGCCCTCCCAGGTCTTGCCAGGGGAAATTTTGGGTGCGAGCTTCCGCCGTCCGAAGGCCCGGCCCACGAAATAAGCTCCTGTATCGCAGGAGAAGGTGGCGCCCATGGCCAACAACACCCACAACGCTCCGTTTTCGATATCCCGTTGCAAAATCGGCAGAGCCACCATGGTCGGGGCCAAATAAATGACCCCCGCGAGAGACGCGCCTGCCCGCTGACCAGCCCCATGGATGTCGTCGGCAAAAAACACCTGCGACGCCATGATTACAAGCGTTGTGGCGATCACCGCAGGCAGACCCAACCCAGGCCAGGCATACAGCGCCACGGCGAGACCGATCCCTGCCCCAACCATGAAGGCTTTCTCCGCCGCACTCCGCCCACGAAGGGACATGTTTGCGAACTCTTTTAGCGCAATGGCGGTGGCAACCAGGCTGAGAACGGCAAAGCCGAGAGGCTCACGCCACAGGACGAGACCGATAACGAGCGGGAGTAAAATCACCGCCGACACGACTCGCAAGAAGAGATTGGAGGCTTTACCCACGACGAGTTCCGGTTGCTTATCCGGCCAACTTTCGAATTTGTTCCTGAGTACGACCAAAGCGGCGATTGCGCTGCGCGTACGACGAAAGTGCTTCGTGCAACGCCACCTTGCCGAACTCGGGCCACAGAATGCCGGCGAAATACAGCTCAGCATAAGAAGCCTCCCACAACATGAAGTTGGAGAGGCGTTGTTCGCCCGACGTTCGAATCAGCAAATCGAGTTGGGGCAGGTCTCCGGTCGGCATCGCCCGGTTGAAGGCGTCTTCCGTGATGTCACACGCCCGAAGCTTCCCACTCGCGACAGCCTCAGCCAACGCCCGCGCCGCCGAAACAATCGACTCCTGACCGCCGTAAGATAAAGCGAGGCAAAGTGTCATCCCGCGATTCTGCGACGAGTCCCGAATCAGCGCTTCCAGAGGATCGCGAACAAAACCCGGCAGCTTGTCCACGTTGCCGATGGCAATTAGCCGAATGCCATTGTCCATGATCTCGGTACGTTCCTCGATCACATAGTCCCGCAAAAGCTGCATGAGAGCACCCACCTCGTCGGTCGGGCGCTGCCAGTTCTGCGAGGAAAAGGCATACAAGGTCAACGCGCCCAGACCCACTTCCCGGGCAGCTCGAACCACCTCGCGAACCGACTTCGCGCCCTGTCGGTGCCCTTCGACTCTGGGCAACCCGCGAGATTGCGCCCATCGACCATTCCCATCCATGATGATGGCCACGTGTCGCGGCAGGACGGCAGGTTCGGGCTCGCTCAGGGCGGCCGGTGCGGGAGCGGAAAAGTTGGGCAATTCGACGGCCATTTCGGGCGCTTTCCGGGTACCACAACAGGGGCTCCTCGGCAATACAAACGACCGGGCTCGCGGCGGTATTCCCGTCGATTTGTGGGATTGGAAAGGATCGACTACGCTCTCCCCGGGTTAGCACCGTGAATTTCCAGGGGAAATTAGTATGAAGGGACGAGAAGACATTGAATCGTATCTGGGCCACATGGGCCTGCCGTGGGAAACCATTGCCGAGGATATGTGGCGAGTCACCGTTAGCGACGAGGAAAACCTTGTCGTTTCGCTGAACGGCCCCGTTGTGGTCCTGCGAATCAAGATCATGGAAGCGCCCGCCAAAAACCGCGAGGCGTTTTTCGAGCGTCTGCTGTCTCTGAACACCACCGACCTGATGCATGGAGCCTTCGGTCTTGAAGGTCAAAGTGTGGTCATCGTCGCCGCACTGGCACTTGAAAACCTAGACTTTAACGAGTTTCAAGGTGCCATCGATGACATCTTGCTTGCGATTGGCAAGCTGTACCCGGAGCTGGCGAAGTTTCGGGAAGCTGCTTGATGTTGTGCTCCGTCGGGCTCAATTCGAATTAAACTGGAGTCGATCGTCATGGGATTCTTCTCGCGCCTTGGAACACTAATCAAGTCCAACCTGAACGACCTCATCTCGCGGGCTGAAGATCCGCAGAAGATGTTGAACCAGCTCGTCACCGACATGCAAAACCAGCTTGTCGATGCGAAGAAGCAAGTGGCGATGTCGATCGCCGACGAGAAACGGCTGAAGAAGCATCTCGAAGAACAGATCGAACTCAGCTCCGAATGGGAGCGCAAGGCCATGCTTGCCATCAAGGCGGGCGACGATGTGCTTGCCCGCGAGGCACTCAAGCGCAAGGGTGAGCACGATGGCCAAACGCTAGAGTTCACGAAGCAGTGGGAAGCACAAAAGGCCGCGGTGGAAAGTCTCAAAGGCCAGCTTCGCTCCCTGAACGACCGCATCGAAGAGGCCAAGCGCAAAAAGAACGTGCTCGTTGCTCGACAAAAACGCGCCGAGGCGCAAAAGGCAATTCAGGACACGATGCGTGGCATGTCGGACGGCAACGCCTTCGACGCCTTTGATCGGATGGCCAACAAAGTTGATCAGATCGAAGCAGAGGCCGAGGCCACAACTGAACTTGCAGGAGAGCTGACGGGCGACACGCTGGCACAAAAATTCAAGGCACTCGAATCGTCCTCTTCAGGGACTGACGATGCGCTCTCGGCGTTGAAGGCCAAAATGGGTCTGGCAACCGCTCCCGCGCGGACGGCGCTTCCGGAAGCGAACCGTGTTTCGATTGCAGAAGACGAAGTCGAAGACAGAGCGGCGGCACCGGTGGCTGCGGGACGCAAAAGCGAGTAATCGGGCCAGCCCCTAATGCCGGACGCTCCCGAGCAACGAATAAACATCCTCCTCGTCGACGACGATCCCGTCGTCCGACAGGTGATCGAGCGCGGATTACTCAACGATCCGCGCTTGCAAGCGATGGGTGTACGAACGACCAGGGCCGGCGACGGCAAGCGCGCAATCGCCCAGGCCAAGAAGGAGCCGCCCGAGGTTGCCGTCATCGATCTGTTCATGCCGCGAATGGATGGCTTCGAGCTTTGTCGTACGTTTCGCGCCTCCGAGGACCTCTCCGACACCGCCCTCGTCGTGATTTCGGGCGTGTTTCCGGAAGACGCCCAGGTCAGGGCACTGTGCGCCGAAGTGGGGGCCCGATTTCTTGCCAAGCCCTTCGAGCCTGAAGCGCTGGCGGATTTGATTATCGAGGTCCTCGATTTAGCGGCCGCATCACCCGCAGTGCGTTCATTGCGAACAATCGCAAGCACGCCGCCGGCGCGAAATCTGGCAACGATTCAACGAAGCACGATGTCGGATCGCTCTTCCTCGGTGGAAAGCGGCACCGCGCCGGGGATTGGACGAAGCGAAGCGCCCCTCGTCCGGCACAATACGGCGATTGGCATTCCGCGGCCAGAAGAAAGTGGTGAACTGCCCAGCGCAGACACACCCTTCAAGCGTACGGCGATTCCCCCCCCGCCCGTGCTATTTCGGCATTCCGGAAACATCGCGGATCGCCCGGTCGGCCACGTCATGATGGATCTGCTTGACGCGGCGAAAACGGGCACGTTCGTTGTCCAGCGTGGGCAGATGCGCAAGGAAATCTTTATTCACGACGGGCGAGCGATTGGCGCCGGATCGAATCTGCGTCAAGAAGCGCTCGGATCGTTGCTTGTTTCACGCGGCGTGCTCGACGAGGAACAATTGACCCTGCTGCTCGGTGAAATGAAAAAGACCGGCGACAAAATGGGTGCCGTACTCGTTCAAATGGGGTGGCTCACCCCCGACGATGTGTTGCGGTTTCTCACAGCCCAGGCGCGCAAGCGCATCGTCGATTGCTTGCGCTTCCCCGATGGCACCTACGAATTTCAGGAGAACCCAGACTTTCTTGAACGCGAAATCGAACACGATCTCGACATGCCGCGACTTCTGTTTGCGGGGTTGCAGAAGTCGGCTATTCCTGACCGTTTAATCGAGACGC
>JAYUPZ010000258.1:0-4177 GCA_043759805.1 Myxococcales bacterium
GCGTCGTGTAACTCTGCAAGAAAATGCGCGGTCCACGCTATCGAGTTGGTTTTGCCGGAGCCAGCGGAGTGCTGAACGAGGTACTTGCCTCCGGGCTTGTCCGCGAGCACGGCGGCTTGCAGTTTTCGTGTCACATCGAGTTGATGAAAGCGGGGAAAAATGACACTGGCGATTTGTTTTTTCTGATCGCGTTGCGCAATGAGATATCGGCCGAGGATCTCCAGCCAGCTTTCGCGCGCCCATACCTGCTCCCAGAGGTACGCTGTACGATGCCCGCCGCGTGGGTTAACGGGATTGCCGGCGCCACCGTTGTTGCCTTGATTAAAAGGGAGAAAAACGGTGAAGGCGCCGTCCAGCTTGGTCACCATGTGGACCTCGCTGTTGCTGACGGCAAAATGAACGAGTGCGCCGTTGGGAAAGGAGAGCAATGGCTCTGGGGCTTGGCCCTTTGGGCGCGGCAGGCGATCGAAGCGATACTGATCAATCGCGTCGTTGATGCTTTGGGTGAAGTCGGTTTTTAACTCGACGGTGGCGACGGGAAGGCCATTCAGGAAGAGAACGAGATCGATGCTGTTCTCGTTGTGTAGCGAATAGCGTACCTGCCGCACAACACGCAATCGGTTGGCGGTGTAGCGCGCGAGGATATCGGGGTTGATGCCGAGGGGCGGGTTTGAATTCGGCAAGCTTCAGGGGTTGTTTTAGGCCAAGCAGCTCGATGCCGTGGCGAAGCACATCTAGCGTACCACGTTGATCGAGTTGGTCGCGTAAACGGCTGAGCAGTGTTTGCTGGGCCTGGGCACCATGGTTATTGTTGAGCGCTTCCCAGGCCTTGGGCTGCGTGGTTTGTACCCAGGCGATTACGTCGGAGGGGAATAGGGCGCGGGCGCGGTCATAGGTGGCGGCGTCGCCGTCGGAATAGAGCCAACCGTTGGACACGAGGTGGTCGCAGATCTCGGTCTCAAAGTTGATTTCCTTGTGGAGGTTCAATTCGTACCGAAGGTAACGCGTTTTTCAGCGGGATCCCAGCAACTCCAGCGGAACGCCAACCAAGCCTGCAGCCGCCCGAGGTTGGTGGGCCTACCCCACCTGAATCCATGGAGATCTTTATGCGATAGAAAATGACCACTGACCCTGCGAGAATCACCGGGACCAAGGGGACAAGCCATGACCAGCATGATCGACATACCGAGTGATCCGAAGCAGATTCGGGCTCGTATTCGCCGTTACGAAGCCGGCCTTGAAAGGGAGAAGTCCAAATACGGCGCCTACAACGACGGCGCAGGAAAACGATACTTCATTGGCCCGCTGTACCTGGCCATGGGCGATCTGGCGGGCGCCATTGATGCGTTTCGGTGGTACGAGTGCGAGTTTCCCGATGACATGGGCGATGCCGGGCATTCGTTGTGCTGGGCTCTTGCGTTGTATCGAAATGATGATCGGGAAGCCTCGGCAGAGAAACTTCGGGCGGTGATGTTTCAAAACAAGTTCGTTCTTCCGAAATTGTTGGGCAAAGATGGCGGGGACGTCCTGGTTTCAGATGAAACCGACGCGTTCACAATGGCCGAAGTGGAATACATTCCGACGGTTTTTTTCGCGATGTGGAACGAGGCGGAAATCGGGTGGGCCCGCGAGCAGTACGAGGGCAAAGAGTTCTCGGGGGCCCGGTCCCGGTTCGTTGAGATCGAACGCCTTCTCGAAACTGAACCCGTCGGTCCTCTCCGGACGAAGTTGGTTAGGGAGTTGTTTCGATTGCGACGGGGCGAATAGCGATCGTGCGTTTGCGAACCCAAAACCCACGGTCCCCCAATCCCGGACAGTCCCTGGCGGATGTCGCGCCCGAGATTGCTTCCGACTGGCACCCGACAAGAAACGGTCAGATGTCGGCGTCTGACGTTTCGCCGAGCTCCACTTGGCTTGCGTGGTGGAAGTGCGACAAGGGACCGGATCACGAATGGAGTCAGGACGTTGCTTCGCGTTTCAGGCGACGATCAACGTGCCCGTGTTGCAAAGGGCGCAAGCTTTCTATAACCAATGCGCTCACGACAATGGCGCCGCAGCTGATGGCGGAATGGGACGCCGATCGAAACATTCGCCTGAGTCCAGATGACTTCTCTGCTTTCACCAGCCGATCGGTTTGGTGGCATTGCAACGTCGCATCCGACCACGTTTGGCGAGCCCCAATCAATGGGCGCGCGATCCACGGCGAGGGTTGTCCCTTTTGCCACCATACGGCGACGGTACCGTCCACGTCGCTCGCTTCAAGAGCACCTGAACTTTCTGCGCAGTGGCATCCGACTCGAAATGGAACACTGCGCGCGGACCAGGTCGCGCTCACGTCTCATCGGAGGGTGTGGTGGAAATGCGCGGAGGCCGATGATCATGAGTGGCAAGCCAATGTCATCAGCCGATCTAAAAAACTCCCAAAGATCGGCTGTCCCATGTGCGCGGGCAAGATCTTGTGTGCCAGCAATTCGCTGGCCGAAATGTACCCATTGGTCGCAGCCGAGTGGCATCAGGGGCTCAACGGAAAGATCACCCCGAACGACGTTGTTGGTGGGTCAAGTTTGAAGTTTTGGTGGCAGTGCCGCCGGGACCACGTTTGGCAAGCGATGATTTGTTCGCGCACACGACGGCGCCAGGGCTGCCGAAAGTGCGCGATCATACTGCGTTACGGGAACCCTGTAATGACAGGCAAAAGGCGTATGCGTGTTACGTTACCTTCCGACTGGGAGTGATCGGACCCTGAATTTAGAGCAAATACTCCGTCGTCAAATATAGCGGTCGTGGTTTTCAGCCAGATCCATAGGAACTGTTTTCCAAACCTTTTGAGGAATTCTGGTCGTAATTGCGTCAATCGCGGCCCACAGGCGCTTGTTGTCGACATCCGAGTCGGCCTCCTCGATGCGTTCCACCTTGGTAAAATGGTTGAGGAGCTGTACCTCTGCCTTCGGCTTTTCGTAATTATTGGACATTTTGCCTCGTCTGCTTTTTCGGTGCTAATTACGCTGCGCGCTTCGCGGCGGGTAGCCAATTCAATTTGGGGCGCTTTTTTCCGGCGGCGCAATCGCGCAGGAATAAATTGATGAGCGTTTGGTAAGGAATACCGTTCTCATTGGAAAGATCGGCACCGGCATGATGCTGAACGGTCAGCGTGTGGCGGTTCGCTTTTGAGACGGCGATTTGGCCGTCGATCGAACGGCGGCGGATCGGATCGGCGCCCGGGATCCGACTGGGCCGCCCCAGGTTGCGATAAGCGCGGAGAACTCCTTTTGCGCTGCGGGATGCGCGGCGAAAATGGCCTTCAATTGGAATTCGAGAGAAATCTCGGCATCACGATTTTCCAGTTTCGCGACGCGCGGCTGGCTTGACCCCATTCGTTGCGCCAATTCCTTTTGCGACAGGTTGTTTTTTTTGCGAAGTGCACGCACCGCATCACCAAGACGCAGCTTCGTTTCGATCAAGGCTTGCTCGGCCGTCGTCAATTCGAAGAACTCACCAACCGTGCCGACCTTCCAGCCCGATTGCTCGAATTTCTCTTTTTGTGCCTTGTTCATGGTTGATCCTTCGCTTTGAAATCTGCAAGACGCACTTTGCACTTCGAGATCACTGTATCCGGTGTGGCGGCTGTTGTTTTTTTGAACACGTCCAGCACGGCGATGGCGAGGTTGCCGACATAGTAGACAACGCGCCACGCGATTTTCTGTTCAATGTCGTCGAATCGTAGCTCGTGACAGCGCGGATCTATCGTGGGCAAAAGTCTTGATACCGGCATGGACAGTTTCTCTCCGCGTTGCACCCTCCGCAGCAACATTCCCCCTTCCATCCTCGCTTCTCGGGACATCGGTGGCGTTTTGATCTCGCCATGCAGCCAAGCGATTGGTTTGTCCTCGCGAACAACCACGAGCGTCGCTGTCCGTGTCGGCTTTTTCCGTGTCACCTATTTTGAGGGTATGCCGTAACCGGCATATTGTCAAGAATGGGGATCGTCCACCGACTCCGATCCTGTGGGGTATTGGCTGTGTACCATGCGATCAAAAATGTGGTCGAGCGCATCATCGAGGTCAGTTGTGATCCCTGCCAACATGGGGCCGATCCGGAAGCTAAGTTCTTGATCGGGCCAAACGTGCCGCACGAGTTCTGCAACATCGGAAAATTTCCGATCGACATTCGGGAGCGC
>JAYUPZ010000259.1:0-1883 GCA_043759805.1 Myxococcales bacterium
CTGCTTGCAACCGCACGATTGCGTTGTCCGCACCGTCCGAAGAATACGAAATGGGCGGCAGATCGATGTCAATCTGAGCGCAGGCATCTCCCGTTGCGTGGGTCGTGACAACGGAGATGACAATTGCGGCAACAACAACACGCATGGCTTTCGCAATCTTATGCAACCGCGAATCCCGTCGAACTGTGTTCGGAGTCGCAAGAATCAATGGAAATCGTAGCGGGCGCCGAGGTTGCCCTCGAAGAGCAGACCGAAGTCGGGCAGCCCTGTCAGGATTCGGGTAAGTGCAACCACCGACCAATCAGGGTTCAGTCGGTACCCCGCGCCGACCCCGGTGTCGAGCAACACTGGACCAAGTCGGATCGTATCGTCCCCGCTGCGACCGAGAATAGGATCGGCCTTGATGAGTAGGCGGACACCTTCGCCGCCGCCGAGGCCGCCGATGATTTGAACATCGAATTTGTCGCGGGTAAGCAATTGGTAATGGGCACGCAGCAACACGGAGTTCGCGCCGCTCGCGGGTCCACCCGGCAGGCCATCTTTACCGCCCGAGGTCGTTATGAACTGGTGGCGCGATTGCAAGCTGACCGCCCATGTCGCCGAGAGACGGTAACCAACCTCCGGCAGGACGTGGAAGAGAGACGCCACCGCGTTGCCCGATGGAATGCTGTCCATGGTACGAAACTCAAGGCTCGTGGCGCCGTGAAACCCAAGGCCGCTGCCCAGCTGCAACGCGACCCAAAAATGCGATTGCTCGGGATCGAGTGCTACGGTTTCCGGCTCTGCAGATTCTTGTTCTTCGAGCCCTCGGGGCTTTTCGTTTTCGATATCAACCGGTGGCGTATCCGTGCCAACGGGTACCGCCGTGTCCGAGGAAGGAGACGTGAGATCGTCGAGTTGTGCCACCGTCAGCACGGAGCCCGTAGCCTTCGCACCCGCACGAATCAAGATCACCTCGGGGCTACCGAAGTCGCCGGTCGAAGACAGGACCTTTCCGCCATTGCCCTCGACCTGAACGTAGTAATGCAACATCGAACCTGACAGATCGGCCGCGGCGATGGTGGCGGAATACCAGCCTCGCGCGGACTTGTTCATGTCGGTCGGTGAAAATTCCGTTGCGCCCTTGCGTCGGTAATAGAGCCTGGGTGTTCCGGCGGCAAGGCCTGCTCCGATGGCGCAAGTGATCGTTGCATCGGTTGCGGGCGGGACCTCGTCAGGCACCGGGCAATACACTGGCTCGGGCAGGGGTCGTGGTACGGTTGCTTCCTGGGTGCTGGTGTCGACGGCGACAGCCGGGGGTAGGGTGGCCTCCGTTTTTTCGACTGCCTTGCCGCCAAGCTTGGTACCGCGTCCTTTTTTTGCCCTGGGCTCGCCGACGGGCGTTCGGCCCTTGCGCGGCGTCTTTTCGCTGTCCGCAGTATTTGTATTTGCTGCGATAGCCTTGGGTTGTTTTTCAAGCGCCGGAGTTTCCGCTGCAACAGCCGAGGACTTTTCTGCGCGCGTCTTCTCCGCGCGGGCCTTCGCCTCTTCGAACGCCTTGATGACGAGAGGCTTTCGGTATCGTTGGGACAGGGTAAGCGTGGATGAAATGACCAGTGCTCGCGTCATTTGTTCCACGGCAGGCTTGCGTTGTTTCATGCCACCGGCGTAGACAATCCCCAGCGAAAATCTGGTCTTCGCGGCCGAAAGGCTTTCGCCCAGTCCCTTTTCGTCGGCGACGGCGATTGCCTCAATCAATTTGCGGCGGGCATCTTTGTGTTTACCCGCGTCGTAGTCGGCCATCGCAACCGTATTGCGTTTCTCTATGTCCGTTGCAGCAGGATTGAAAGCCACCGCGCACGCCGAGAGAGAGACGGCGATAACAATGGCGAGGATTTGTTGGC
>JAYUPZ010000260.1:0-8702 GCA_043759805.1 Myxococcales bacterium
TTGTATATCGCGGCAAAAAGGGGGGCACCCCTGGTTCTGAACTGGTTGGACTGGTCGCCGAGACGGGCTCGGTTCGCTTTCGTTTGGCGCTTTCGACTCAGGTCGGTGCGCCGGCCGCGCGCGGTGGCATCGTTGCAGTGCCCCAGCGTTCGCAATTCGTGACACTCATCGATGGTCAATCAGGCCAGGTTCTGGTGGACATCATCTCGAAGGAAGAGGCCGCCAAATTTGTCCGGGCGCTCCCTGAGGGACTGTTTTTCGGCTCGCAGGGTGTTTTCGAGGCGTCGGAAAAAACTGCCCTCGGCTCGCGCAAATCCACCGGATATTTGAAGGCGATGCTGCCGGATTTTGTGCACGCAATTTACCACTACGACGGCTATCAGCCGGCTCAGCTTCGGTACTCGGCGGTTGATCGCAACAAGCTGCTCTGGCGGGTCACCCCTCGAAATGGTGCGGCCGAGTTTGCAGGTGGCATGGTGCTGGTCCTGAATTTCCGCTTTTTGTTCGCCGTGGAAGCCGAAAGTGGCCAGTTGCGCTGGGCCTATAACCACCCCCAACTTGACATCGCAGGCGCGGAACACGTCGGCCGGGCCGTGGTTTTTGCGGACAGCAAGGGCAACATTGGTGCGCTGGATCTCGCCAACGGTCGCACGATGTGGAAGGCCCCCGCCTTCCCAGGCGAGACGGTTTCAGTCGAAGGCGCCACCTTCGACTGCGACGGATTCTTCGCGGATGGACCGGGGGCCGAACCCGCGCAACCCATCGTCACTGTGTTGAAGGACATCGTTCTCGATCCGGATCGCCGATTTGCGGATGTGCGTCTTTTTGCCGTGAGCCGTCTGGCGACCATGCGTAAACCGGGTGTCACTGCGGCGCTTATCGAGATCCTCGACAAGGGTCGCGATCACGAATTGGTGGTTCAAACCGCGGCTGAAAGTCTGGTCGAACTTCAAGACCCTGGCGCACTTGATGTGTATGTGAAAGCGATCCAGATGCACACCGATTACGCCGACGGAACCCGCTCACAGCGCCTCGACCTGATGGCGCGTGCCGTTGCCAAACTCGGTGCGCGCAAGGCGATGCCTGATCTCGTCGAACACCTCCGTTTGCCTGACACGGATCCCTCGCTTGTGCGAGACATTGCGGATGCCGTAATCAAGCTGAAAGCGACTGAGACCTTGCCCGCCTTTCGGGACTACCTGGCGCAATACCGTGCCGACAGTTCCTTTCTGAACCGCCCCGGCGGCGTCATCGCTGCGGCCGAAGTTTTGGCGACCCTAGGTGGCCCTACTGAGCGCTCGTTGCTCTTTTATATCGTGGAGGAGCCCAAAACTATCGCGACCTTGAAGACGGCAATTGGTCGAATTCTCGCGGATCTCCCCGGTACAAAGGTCGAAGAATCCGCAGCGGCACAGCCCTGAAATTCGCGCTTGCGTTAGGTCCTGAAGAGCGCCAGAGTCTCCTCGCTGTGACTGCCCCATCTTTCATTGAGAAATCCAAGCGAATCCTGATGTTGTTGCTCGTTTCCGGCACTGTCGGGGCTTGCCCGCAACAAGGCGATAACGGCATGGGCAAGCGCCTCGATGAGGCGACGACCGAGGTCGTCAAACTGAAGGGTGAAAAGACGGCACTTACGGACGAGGTTGCTGGCCTGAAGAAACAGTTGGTCGCGGCGCTCGCCGATCCCAGCACCTTTCGTTTGCGCGATCCGGAGATCATCGAGCTTATCGCCGAGGCTCGGGGCGTGCCTTCGAGCAGCGTTGGCCAAATCGGCGACGAATTAAAGTTCGGCAAGGGTGATCTGGATCCCGCAACCGCCAGCAAGATCGTCATGGCCGGTGCACGCGCCCTGCAACAGTGTTACGAGCGCGCGCTGAAGAAGAATGCGGCTCTGCAATACCAGGCGGGTGTCCAGATGGCGCTCGGATTGACCGTCGCCCCCACGGGTGCGGTTGCCGCCGTGACGGTGAAACCCAATATCGATTCCAGCTTGACCGAGTGTATCGATGGCGCGGCCAGGCGCTGGAAGTTTCCGAAGTTCGCGGGCACGCCGGTCACGATTGAGCAGAAGGTCATGCTCACGCCCAAGACGTGAGCCCGATTTACCTCGACCACAACGCGACAACGCCGCTGCATACGCAGGTGCGGGACGCAGTTGTTCGGGCGTTGGAGATCTGGGGTAATCCTTCGAGCACCCACGCTGCGGGGCGAGCGGCTCGTGCTGCGGTGGAACTGGCGCGGCGGCAGGTTTCGCAGTTGTGGGCCTGTGATGTGGACGAGACGGTTTTCGTTTCAGGCGGCACTGAGGGTAACAACCTGGCCATCCGAGGGCTGGCGCGCCTTGCGATCGAGCGTCACGGAACACCCGGGCATATCGTCACGTCGCTCATCGAGCATCCCTCGGTTCTGGGTGCGGTGGGTGAGTTGGAGTCCACGGGATGGACTGTGACACGGTTGCCGGTGGCGGCACAGGGGGCGATCGAACCAGACGCTTTGGCCGCGGCGTTGCGTCCCGATACTCGAATCGTTTCGCTGTCACTTGCCAACCACGAACTTGGCAACGTGTATCCCGTGGCAGAATTTGCCGCCATCGCTCACGGCGCGGGCGCTTTCATACATTCGGATCTCGTACAGGCGGCAGGCAAGCTTTCGGTTGATGTGAAAGCCTTGAATCTTGATTCCGCTACCATCACCGCACACAAGCTCTATGGACCCAAAGCCATCGGCGCAATTTACATTCGTCAGGGGTTGAGTCTTGCGCCGCTCATTGCTGGCGGTCATCAAGAACACGAACGACGCCCGGGAACCGAGAACCTTCCCGGCATCGTGGGCTTCGGCGTTGCGTGCGAGATCGCCCGTGAATTGATGGTGGAGGATGCTCAGCGGCATACGCAGCTTCGGGATCACCTCGAAGAATTGTTGTTGCAAATACCAAACAGCCGAAGACATGGCTTCGAATCCGCTCGGGTTCCCGGAACATGCAACGTCGGCTTTACGGGGGCACGCGGCGATCGCGTGGTGATCGCGCTCGACGTGGAGGGTGTATGCGTCTCGGCCGGCGCGGCCTGCACGTCGGGTAGCCTAGAACCGTCACCGGTGATTCGCGCCCTCTGTGACTTTGAGGGACGTGCGCCTTCCGAAGCACGCAACGCCGTTCGTTTCAGCGTGGGTCGAGGAACCTCCGATGCTGACATCAACCATGCTGCAAAATTAACATCGATGGTGGTCGCCCGGATTCGTGCCTAGATTACAGCCCAGACGTTTGCACCTTTGACTTGTCGGGCGTAGCCGGAATACCCTGCTGCACCATGCGTTCTAAACTGTTATCGCCTTCCCGAAGAGATCTGCTGCAGGCGACCTTGCCAGGTCTGGCGGGGTTGTCACTTCTCGGTTGCGCCCACGGTGGTCGAAATGGCGTTGGATCGTACGGCTACGACGTGCGTGCGTTCGGCGCGGTTGGCAATGGTGTTGTCGATGATACGGTCGCGATTCAGAGCGCACTCGACGCCTGTGCTTCGCTTGGCGGAGGTCTTGTCGTGGTTCCAGCCGGCGTGTACCACATCCGTCCCATTGAGATAAAAAGCAAGACCACCCTGCATCTCGAAGCGGGGGCGACCTTGCTCGCGTCCACGCGTCTCGAGGACTACATGCAGACCCCGAACAAGACCAGCCACGAGTCCACACGGGTTGGGTTGGTGCGCGCGTTGAAAGCAGACGAGGTTTCCATCGTAGGCCGTGGCACGATCGACGGTCGCGGCGCCAGCTTCATCACCACCGATCTGACTTACCCCGGCAAGGATTTTGATCGTTCCGTTACACGTCAGGGTGCCGAGTACATGAAAGAGGGAACCGTGTTCCAACACGGCCCGTTCAAACGGGGCGATGATCGTCCCGGTAACCTCGTGCACTTTACCGAATGCAACAACGTGCATATCGAGGGGATCACGATCAAGAACTCGCCCACATGGACCAGTCACTTTGCCTACTGCCGAGACGTGCTGATTCACGGGGTCCACATTCACACACGCGATCACGACTTGCGCATTCCGAATGACGATGGGATCGACATCGAACATTGTAAGCGGGTCCGCATCACGGGTTGCGACATCGAAACGGGCGACGATCCCATCGCTATTTTCTCAAGCGAGGACATCACGGTTTCGTCATGCGTTCTCACGACTCGGTCCACCGGTTTGCGTATCGGCTACAACGGCCCGGATATTCGCAATTGCGTCTTTGACAACCTGGTTATCCGGGGCGCCAACCGTGGGCTGTCGATCTTTGTGCGCGCCGAGGGTTCAGTTGAAAATATTTTATTCTCGAACATCACCATCGAGACCCGTCACTTCACGGGTCGGTGGTGGGGCAGGGCGGAACCGATTCACATTTCGGCGCTTCGTCACAAGGGGGACACGCACGCACCGGGTAAAATTCGCAACATCGGGTTTCAGAACATCGTGGCCTCGGGCGAGGCCGGCATGCTGATTCACGGCGCGCCGGAGTCCATTGTCGAAGACGTTCACTTTGATCATGTGCGCCTGCGCATCACAAAAGGTGAATTGCAAAAAGACTACGGTGGCAATCTGGATCTGCGCTCGACCAACGATCCGAAGACGGCGGTTGTTTCACACGACATTCCCGCGTTGTACGCCCGTTACGTGCGTGGCCTTCGCGTAGAGGACTTCCAGGTCAGCTGGGACGAAGGTGTTCCGGACTATTTCAGCAGCGGCATCGCAGTCGAGGACTTTGAAGACGTTCGCCTCAACGATGTGCGGGTTCGTCAGGCGCAGCAGAAGGGCGCCGCGATATCGTTGTTACGCGGCAAGGATGTTGCCATTCGAGAATCGCGTGCCGAAGCGGGCACGGATGAATTCGTTCACCACCAGGACGTGACAGGCCGTTTGCTGCTCGATCGAAATGACACACGTTTGGCCAAAACGACCGTGTCACCCGAAACTGGCGCGCGGATCACGGGCGACGTACCGGACTAGGCGGTGATGGTTACTTGCACTGGATGCGCGCGAATGCGGTCTTCGGGTTTGGGAGAAAAAATATCAAACTCAAGAAGTCGCGCTGGCCGCTTCCTGCATTGAGCAGTGCAGACATTTCAGTTCGTTCGACACATCCGAGATCGAAGTTGGCCACGTGATCCATCGACAGTCCACATTGCCCGTCGGGACGGCAGCAACCGTAGATGTCGAGGAAGTTAGGCGCCTCGTCGGGACATTTCGCTGACGGGACGCCGGGATTGCCACCTCGCCCGATACACGCGGCACCAAATATAAAGTCGCTCGACGATCCGCAGGTTTTGGCAGATGTGCAACACGCCCGGGCGCTGACGCTCGTTTCTTCTTCCTCGTAGGGCGCGCAAACGGTGTTGCCGCAGGTGAGAATCACCGGTGGTTTGGGGGCAACGAAGACATCGGGACCGGACGCAGACATACAACCGCAATCCGACAGTTGCCCGTTGCCGACGCAGGTGCGGGTGCCGGGCACGCCCCCCGCACACATGCAGGCCGAAACCGAGCGGTCCTCGCAGGAGTCTTCTGAGGATGATGGCAGAGGCGCAACGGGATCACCCTGAGGGCCCGGCAGTGGCGTGGCAATGCGGGTGTCCGGAGTACCGCCATCGAGGTAACCTTTCGGTGACCCGGAGTTGTCGAGATCTCCGGAATCCGTACCACAAGATGCGAAGGCCGTGCACAGGAACAAAACGCCGATTGAGTTTGTCAGAATTTTCATGCTTTATCCTCGCAAGCTGTTGAGCGGGCCCGTGTCATTGTCGCCGTGCAGATCGCCCAGCGATTCGACGTCCTCGATTCCAAGGGTCTTCAGAACGGTGACCAGCAGGCGCGTGTGCCGCGGTCGTTCCACGAGATTGGCAAAATATCCCTGCTTGAGGGCACTGCCACCCCCTGCAAGGATGAAGGGGACAGGATTATTGAGGTGATTTCCAACGGCCATCTCACTGCCCCAAACAACGAGCGTTTCGTCGAGCAGAGTGGTTCCGTCAGGCCGTTTCTGTGCGTCGAGCTTTCCGAGTAACGACGCAAGTTCCTTGACGAAGTATTGGTTGATGCGAACTTTTTCCTCCTTGGGACGGGCATGCATGGTCCCGTGAATGGTGGATTGTTCGTTGACACCCGTGATACGGCTGTCGCTGACGCTCGTTGAGTATTGCAAACTCGTGACGCGGGTTAGCCCACACCCAAGTGCCATGACAAGCAGATCGGTTTGCAGTGCCGCCATTTGCGTGAACAATGTCGTATCACGGGAAGCGGCTTCGCTTGTGCGTTTGTGGGGCGAGTAGGGGTGGGAACAGGACAGGTTTTGCAGATCATCAATGCGTTTCTCAAGCGCACGCACATTGTCCGCGTGGGCGTCGACGAGCAGGCGATCTTCTTTTCCGTAGTGCGTTCGAATCTCGGATAGTTGACCCTTGACGAGATCGAGAATGCTCGCCTGATGGCGCTTCTTCTTCTCGAGCGCCTTCGGATCGGCGAGCGCGCTGCCGAAGAGTCGATTGAACATGCGATTGGGATCATCCTCTGCAGGCATCGGCATATTGTTGCTGCCGTAGATCATGACGTTGGAATTATCCAGTTTGCCGTTGGGCTGGCTTTGCACGCCAAACTCGATGCTGGCAAAGGGCATGCCGGTACCAAGGCGTTGCGCGGCGATCTGGTCGAACGAGGGGTGTCGCGAAAAATCAGCGTCGGCCGCGATTTGCGCTCCGGTCCACATGGAGGTCATGCCCTGCGCGTGACCCTGCACCTCGTTGCGTATCCCGCCCTGGATGCCATTGACGATGACAAGTTTCTTTCGCCACGGCTCGAGTGCCGCCAGCACTGGTGACAGTTTAAAGTTCGTCGCATCGCCAGTGGGTACCCATCCCGGTTCAAGTCCATTGGGATGGAAAATGACGAGCAGGTTCGCCGGCCCGACACCCGTCGAGGCGTTACCAACAGAGAATGGTTTGAACGCGCATGTGGCGGCGGCTCCCGCGGCCCCAAGAAAACGTCGACGTGTTGTATGAATTCGGTTCATTGGCAATCTCCTACTGAGAACGGTTGTCGGCGCGAAACCGAAACGCATCGGAAAGGGTGAGTGTTCCTGCGAGGGCGCGGATGTCGCCGGCACTTGCCGCAAAGCGATCGGCAACGGTCAATAGCTGTGTTTCGTCTTGTTCCTGCACCGGGCGTCCGAGCGCGAAGGACCACCAGTGTCGCGTGTAGCAATCGTGCACGTCGCGACTCCGTGCAATGCGCCCCACAAGTTCAACGCCGTTGGCAACCGCCCCGTCGATGTCTGTGCCGGTCTCAATGACTGCGCTTGAGTTGACGGGTGCGTTTTCATCGAAATCCATTGTTCGGTAGGCTCCGACCGCGTCGTACGATTCGAAGGAAAACCCAATCGGATCGAAAACGGAATGGCATCCGCCACACAACGGATCGGCCTCGTGTGCCGCGAACTGCTCCCTGCGGGTCATCCCGTTCGTCGCGTCTGCGCGAATGGGAGTGGTGTCGACACCAACGGGTGGTGGTGGAAGGTCCTGGCAGAGCAGGTTGCGGAAAACAAACAAACCACGATGCACGGGCGAGGTCAGATCGGCACTTGCGTGGGTTGCCATCACGGCCGGTAGCGTCAAGATGCCTGCCCGTTGAGTCGGAGACAATCCCACCGGATTGGCAGCGTCGCGCATGGGCGTTTCCTGCAATCCGTACACGCGGTAAAGCGGTCCCACGGGGAACCCCACGGGCGCCGTCAGCATCGTTTGCAAATGGCCTCCCCCTTTATGCAGGGAGAAGGTAACAAACGCATCCACCTCGGAGCGCATGGCGTCTCTTACCGAGTCGTCGAAGAACGGATAGCGTTTGGGATCCTTGTTCAGGGTATCGAGTCGGTCGATAGCAAGCCATTCCCGGTGAAAACGTGTCTGAGAATGTGTTGCGGTTGACGATTGCCAGAGTCGGTCGAACTGTTGGGTGATGTCGTTGTCATTGTGGACCCGGTTCTCCTCTGCCGCCCGCCATAACTCGGTGTCGGGAATCGTATCGGTCAGCAGAAATGCAAGTCTCGATGCCTGCTCAAACGACGATAGGCGACGGCGCCCATTTTCCGCCACGCCTCCGCGCTCGACTCGGTACAGGAACTCTGGTGCGATCAAAATCCCCTGAATCACGAGAGCCGCGGCTTCTGCGTAATTCAGGTCGGGTCGAGCGGCGTCGAAGATTTTCAGCAGTGCTGCGCGATCGCTTTCCTGCAATGCACGTCGATAAGCTCGAGCTGCGACGGTGTCGATCAATCGGTTCACGCAACTGCGTTCCTCGGATTCTTGTGCCGGTTGGCAACCAGAAAGGTCACCTAGGCGCATTTGTGCCCGCCCGGCAAGCGTCTCGGCGGCCGCGATATATTGATCGAAGCCCAGAAGACTCAGGGTGAGTCCCGCGTTGCCAGAGAAGAGACCAGATTTGCCATCGGGTGGTAGGGAAACGTCTTGCGTTTGCACGCCGAGCAAATCGCGAACCGCTTGCCGGTACTGCAGTGCGGTGAGCCGAAGCAGTGGGTTCGCCGTGACGACAGACGCGTTGGGTGCGCCACCTACGGATCCCGCATTGCCGCCCATGGGCACCGGATCCTCTGATCTTTCGGTTGTGGGCGACGAGGCAGTACAGGCGGCAACAAGGAGACCGCATCCCAAC
>JAYUPZ010000261.1:0-4162 GCA_043759805.1 Myxococcales bacterium
GACGCGGCGCGAAGGGTGGGACATCCAACTTCGTTTCGTGGGCATCGCAAAAGCCGGGACGCAAACCGGAGCGAAACCGTGATTGCCGCAGCGCTGTCGATTGCGATGGTGATGGCGGCAAACACGCCCGCGCCGGCCGAGATCCCGGACAAAACGGTCGCTAAAAACGGCACGGCCAAGGTGACTCTTTCACCCGCCGATGCGCTCGCCAAGACCCTCGGAGACAAACGCTACACCTTCTGCCACGACAAGCGCTACCCGCTGTCGGATCGAGAGGGAAAATGGTGCGACCTTGTGAAGGGCCAGCCATCGGCTTGTAAGTCTTTCCAAAAGGCCTGCGAGGCAACCGGCACCGGAGCCCGTCAGTTCGACATTCGACGTCCAACGTCGTTCGATTTTCCCGATCTCGGCGGCCTCTTCAGTGCGTTCTTCTGGGGACTCGCGTTCGCCGCCGCCGCGACCGTCCTCGTACTACTCGCACGGGCATTTCTTTCGACGAATCGAAAAAGTCCCGTGGTGGAAGAGATTTCTTCGCCAGCGGCGCCGGGCGTTTCACCTTCCCGTGTTGCGGTTGAGACCGACTTCGAGCGATTGGTTGCGCGGGCAAAAAATGCCATTGCGTCGGGCCGCTTCAACGATGCCGTGTTCGATTTACACGCCGCCGCCCTGCGCAGTCTTGAAGGACCGCACCTGGTCAACGTCCACCGCTCGAAAACCAATGGTGACTATGTTCACGAACTTCGCCGCAATGCCCCCGAGTTGGTTCCGGGACTGAAACCCATTGTCACCGCAACCGAATCGGTGCAGTTCGGTGGCTACCAGGCGGACGAAAACACCTGCCAAACTCTGCTCGAATCCGTTCGCAGCCTCGGACAACAATCGCTTGCACGGATTGCCGCCGTTATATTGCTTCCGTTGTGCCTATCTCTGTCAGCTTGCGGCGGCATGCGCGACGACTGGGATCACTCGCCTTCGGGCCTTGAAGGCGTGATTCAATATCTCCATGATGCCGGTCTCGAAGTGAAGGAGAAGCTGACCAGTCTCGAGAAGATTGACACGGACACCACTCAACTCGTTCTGCTTGCCGATGCGCAGGTAAGCGAGGCAGAGTGGGCAGGCATCGGACTGTGGTTACAAGAAGGGGGTCGGCTGATTCTGGCGCCCGGCCCCGAATCGCTCCCAACCTGGCTGCCATTTCGTGTCACAGCCCAGGATGGCGACGACGTGGCGCCGCAAGTCTTGAAGCCCGGTACTGATTTTGAAGAACGATTTGGAAAGCTACGCGTCGCAGTTCCGGTGGCCGGTCGATTGAAGAGTACCGAGACCGAACACCGAGACCCGCTCCTCCTGGCCGGTACCGAACCCTACGCCTACGAACTCATCACGGACGACGATGCCGAGGTTGTGGTATTCGCCGACGATTCGCTGTTTCGCAATGCTTCTCTGGCGGCACCCGACAACGCCTTGTTTTTACACGCTCTGCTATCCGACATGAAAGGCGGCATCGACATCGTTGGACCGCTGCACGGCATGGTTTCGCAATCGCCGGCGCAATCCATTGGCCGGGGAAAACTGGCGCCATTCGTACTTCAGTTGACTCTATTTCTGCTTGTCTTCTTCGCAGCCAGGGGGATCATGTTCAACCGGCCACGCGCGCCGGTCATTGGTCGCAGACGTCGATTCGTCGAGCACGTGCGTGCCATCGCGACCCTTTACCGCCGCGGGAAAGCCTACGACCACGCGTTGACGGTTCTGGGAGCCTTCACGACAGAACGGCTGCGCGATCGATTTCGACTCGGAGGACAGGGCGGAATCGGTCGCATGGCCGAACATATCTCCGCCCGCACGGGCGACGGTGTGGGCGAGTCTGCGCGGTTGTTGATGGAGGTTCAGGAGCCCATCGATCTGCTGGACGCCGCCGAGCGCAACCGATCCCTCGATGGAAAAGCGCAAGCCGTCATGCGCTTGCACTCTCTTCTGACCACATCCGCAGGACACAAAGTTCCAAAGCCATGATATCAACGGTTCTGACAACCAGTAGAAAGAGACCAACGTGGATCTAGGACAATTCAGCCAGCGCTTCCTCGCGATCAAAAACGAAATCGGACGCGCCATACTCGGACAGGACGAACTCGTCGAACAGGTTTTGCTCGCGATATTTGCGCGGGGCCACGTTCTCATCGAGGGTTCGCCCGGTCTTGGCAAGACCTTGCTGGTTCGGGTTCTAGGTCAGGTGCTCGGGTGCGCCTTCAAACGCATCCAGTTCACGCCCGACTTGATGCCATCAGACGTGACCGGCGGCAATGTCTGGAACCAGCAGAAAAACGCCTTCGATTTCAATGCCGGACCGGTGTTTACGCAGCTCCTTCTCGCCGACGAAATCAACCGAGCGCCGGCCAAGACGCAATCGGCATTGCTCGAGGCCATGCAAGAATTGACCGTCACAGTCGATGGAACCACCCGACAACTTGCCCGTCCTTTTTTTGTAATCGCAACACAAAATCCACTCGAATCACAGGGAACTTATCCTCTTCCGGAAGCGCAACTCGATCGTTTCCTCATGAAGTTGCATGTGGGTCATCCGACACAAGACGTCGAAAAAGCGATTATCGCAGGACACCTGGCCGGATTTGATGCCACCAACCTGGAACGCATGGGTCTGCAAACCGTGGCCACACCCGAGCTCCTCGGCGAACTCCAGCAGGCGCTCTCTGCGGTACGCGTGGATGAGGAGATCCTCGGATATGTAACCGACATCGTCGGTCGGACTCGCGCACACCGTTCGCTGACCTTTGGGGCTTCGCCCCGTGCGTCGCTTGCCTTGACCTTCGTCGCTCGCGCCCGAGCGGCCAGCGTGGGCCGATCCTTCGTCATCCCCGACGACATCAAGTCGATGGCCTTGCCGATCCTTCGACACCGGGTCGGTCTGCATCCCGATGCCGAAATCGAGGGCATGACGACCGACGATTGCATAGACGAGATCCTCCGCGACACGCGCGTGCCACAAAACGTCGTCTAAACCCCGCCAGCCATCCCATGGTTCCCGCTCAACGCCTCGTACTACTCGCCATTTTGCCATTGTTGCTTGCGATGGCAACGGCCGTGGATACGTCGCTCGTCGGGCCCATGCTGCTCGTGGACGGGGCGATGGCGGCGGTGGCGCTCATCGACGCAATGTTGGCTCGCCGCCCTCTTATTTCAGTCGAACGCACCTTTCCCGTCGTCATGTCGGTCGGTCGCAGCAATCCGGTTCAGTTGCACCTGCGATCGATTGGTCGCCGACACGTCCAGGTAATTTTGCAGATGGATCTGCCCGACGGCATCGGTGCCGATGATCTGCCGTGGTCAATGCTTCTGCCCGCGCGAGGGAAGGCCGACGGCATTGTTCACCTGCGCCCCACCCGCCGCGGGGCATTCGAGCTTGGCGACACGGTGCTACGATACCTCTCGCCACTTGGGTTGTGGTATCGCCAACAGCGGATCAACTCTCGTGATACCGTTCGCGTTTATCCGGATCTCAAAGCGGTGCGGGCCTACGAACTGTTGGCACGGCAAAACCGTGAAGCCCTGATGGCGCGAATGGCAAGACTGCGGGGCGGAGAAAACGAGTTCGAACGCCTGCGCGACTATCAACGCGATGATGCGTATCGAGCGCTCGACTGGAAGGCTACGGCCCGCCGTCAGAAGCTGACATCCCGATCCTACCAGAAAGAGCGCGACCAAAGTGTGATGGCGGTGCTCGATTGCGGACGGTTGATGACAGCAGAGTCGATGGGGCTTTCGCAACTCGATCATGCACTCAACGCAACGTTGATGTTGACCCACGTTGCGGTTCGCAGCGGCGATCAGGTGGGCCTGTTGGCCTTCGATGAAAAGCTGCGCCGGTATCTGCCACCGACGGCGGGACCCCAGTCGAGTCAGCGTATGATTCGCGCGACCTACGATCTTTTTCCAACGCTTGTTCACAGCGACCATTTTCTCGCTTTCGAGCAACTCTCGAATCGGCTTCGCAAACGTGCGCTCGTGGTGGTTTTCACGCAGGTGGTGGACGAAATCGGCGCCGAACGTCTGTTGCGGATGATCAAGGGTCTCCCTCGTCGGCATCTCGTCATCTGCGTGCTGTTTCGCGACCCCGAAATCGACGCCCTTGTCGAAACCCCGT
>JAYUPZ010000262.1:0-1879 GCA_043759805.1 Myxococcales bacterium
TGTTGAATCGTCCCACAGTCCTGCAGTTTCTCTTCGATGCCGCGAGGCTCGCCGACACCTGGAAAGCGAGCAAAACGGGTACCGCCCGTACCCACGCCCCAGGAGGGCAACGCCACGCCGTAGGATTGTGCGCGCTTGACCAGCGATTCAATATCCACCTTCGTTCGAGTGAGCTGCTTGCCAAGGTAGGCAAAGTCCTCGTCCAGGTGGGCTTGTTGTTTCTTATTCTGTTCGGCGATGAAGTCGGCGCTGATTGCAAACGGCTGGGCCATGGGATGGGATCCTTCGTGCAAAAGAGGAATCGAAAAGGGCGCCGATTATACTTCATCTTCAGGTCCCGGCGGGCGCGAATACGAAGGGATACGTGACCATCGTCATGCCGGCCGATCGGCCCTGTGGAAAGGACCAGCGACGCACAGCTTGCGTCACGCAGGACTCAACGCCGGGACTGTCCAAACTCGATTCTTTTATGACAGCGGTCGACACCACCCCCGTCCCCCCTATCACGAATTGCACCGCCAAACGCCCATTCAGCCCTGGCGTTTTTATGAGTTCTTTTTCGTAGCAAAAGCGGATCTGGTTCAAATTCGACCGAATGACGCGTCGAACGATGTCCTTGTCGAGACCACCGTTAACCCGAGTTTCGTTGCCCGGATCAATTACCACCCGAGCCGGGCCCTTGCGTTTCAACATCCCTTCATGCGAACCGTAGTCGAGCCCGCCGATGCACCTGGCTCCCTTGCAGTGCCGGCCAATCGTTTCAAGATCACCGGTACCGCGGGTGCCTTCGGCGGGACCAGCCCCGGTCCCCTTCACGCCGCCACCGGGATTCCAGCCGGCCGGTGCCGTGGCTTGAAGATCACCCGTCACGTCGCCCCAGGTTGCCTCGTCGTTGTCGGAAAAAATCCCGTCAAAGGCGGCCGTCGCCAAGAACTTGTCGATGAGTCCGTTGATCCCCCGGGTCCGCGCGTCGGTGGTGGAGGATTCGGCCGTCTTCGTGGTTGTGTTGCGATTGTTGGTGGCGTGAGTCCACCCCTTACGAGTTCGTTCGCGCGGGCCCTCTGTCTTTTGACCTCCCCCTTCACTCGCACCCTTCACAGAACCGATTGTCGACAGGGCTTTGAGTGGTACGGTTGGTACCGTCATAAATTCCGCTGGCACGATTCGATGCACGCCGGTCTCCGAGGCAATCGAGCTCCAATCCGGGGGTACAAAGGCGAAAAACGTGATGACGAGCAGAACACCCAGAAGCGCTCCACCGGTGGTCCACTGTCGACGCAAACGCTCCTGCCAGGTTGAGGGGGGAACCCGCGTTGGCGCGGGCGTTCGCTCAACGCGGAAGCGCATCGCCCCCCAGTGCACGTCGACAACCACGCCATTTGGTAAGTCGAAATAGCGTCCCTGTACTGCTTCCTTGCCATGTGGCCACCAGGCAGTCCCGACAGCGGCAGTTCCAAGATCGATTCGGCAGATGCCACCAGACAGCTGAACAAGTCGATGGTTCTGCGTGGTTGACGCGCTGATATCGGCCGGTGCGTCACACGTTTTCTCGGTACCCACGCAAAACTCCGGGTGCTGAGAACCCAGCAACCAGTTTCCGATGGCCAAACCATTCAAATCGGCGTCGACGGAAACGACATTGGACGTGTGTGCGCGACTTTTACCTACACCTGTGGCTTCGCGATCTTGCGCGTGGTTGTGCGACATGGACCTCTCTCCTTGCGCGTCGAGACGCGCGCTTGATGGCCATCGGACCATCTCGGTTGAAGGTCGGTGCGCACCGGCCGTATGAACGAAGGACAGCGGTGTTGCCTGCGGGTTCCATTCTTTTTCGTAAGGCGGCTCGAACAAGCAAACATTGACCTCCATGCCCTTTGAA
>JAYUPZ010000263.1:0-8698 GCA_043759805.1 Myxococcales bacterium
GCATTCAAACCGCCGACGGTGCGGAAGCCCATACGGCCTGCGTTGGCTTCGGTCTTGAACGCATTGCCCTTGCGCTTCTAAAGCGTCACGGATTTGATCTCGAAGCGTGGCCCGTGGCGGTGCGCGCGAGCCTTTGGTCATGATCGACTCGAACGCGTTCTGGGCGGCAACGCCGGGGACGCACGCGCAACATCCTTTGCACGATCTGCAACGGAATTTCCCCGAAACCAACTGCTACATCGATGTGTGGATCGAGATCTTGCATGGGTTGACGCTGGATCCACACGCCTTTTTGGCCTGTGCAATTCCCGGCGATTTTGAGGGCGATCAGTGGACGTTCTTCAAACCGTCTCATGCGGATTTGGCCGAGCTGTATGGCATCACGGTGGAAGAGTTGACCATCTGGTTGCCGGTAATTGAGCACGTAGAGACGCAACTCGAGCGACAACGGATGCCGCTTGTCGAGGTGGATGCCTTCTTTTTGCCCGATACGGCGGGCACCGATTACCGGCAGGGACACTCGAAGACAACGATCGCCATTCATCGTCTGGATCGGGCTCAAAACTCGCTCCATTATTTTCACAACGCGGGATTTTTTGGCCTGCAAGGCGACGACTTTCGCGGAATTTTTCATCTGCAAGGTGAGCCCGTTGCAGAGCGGTTGCCGCCTTTTGCCGAGATCATCAAATTCGAGCGGGTTTTGCGTCTTTCGCCCGAGCGTCTTGCCGCCCTTTCTCTGGAACAGGCGCGGCGTCAATTTGCGATGCGACCCGCTGACAATCCCCTTCGCAAATATGGCGCCCACATATCCCGGCACATCGAACAATGGGTTGTGCGCGATGTCGCGACTTACCATGCGTATAGCTTCGCTTCGGTTCGCCAACTGGGATCGTCTTTTGAGTTGCTCGCCGATTACGTGCGTTGGCTCGACGGTACCCCAGGTGGTCCGGCGGAAAGGGCTGCCCATTCCTTTCGGTCAATTGCAACCGTTGCCAAGATGCTTATTTTGAAGCTCGCACGGGCCGCCAACAGCAAGCGACTCCCGGATCTGTCTGGAAATTTCGACGAATTGGCGGCATCCTGGGATGAAGGGATGACGCAACTCGACTTGCTCCTTTTTCGATGATCTCGGAAAGACATCGTTTGCTGGCTGATGGGTGGCAGCGCTGCGCCGTTCAGTCCGGAACCGTGACCGAGCCAGGTGGTTTGCTCGGACAAGGATGGGTACCGGCGACAGTTCCAGGCACCGTGATCGCAGACGGTTTGGAACTGTCGGATGCGATCGGCAAAGACCACTGGTATCGATGCCAGTTTGCAGCGACTCCGGTCGAACCAGGCGCGCGCGTACGGATTTGTTTCGACGGCCTCGCCACGCTCGCGGAGGTTTGGTTCAACGGCAAGTCCATTTTGCAGAGCGACAACATGTTTTGCCCGCTGTCCTGCGACATCGGGTCATTGCTCTCGCAGAACAATGAAATCGCAATACGATTTTGTTCGCTTGCCGAAGCGTTGAAACCGCGACGGCCACGCGGGCGCTGGCCCACCCGTCTTGTCAGCGAGAAAAACCTTCGCTTCTTTCGCACGACCTTTTTGGGGTTCATGCCGGGCTGGTTCCCGCCGTCACATCCCGTCGGCCCCTGGCGTGCGATTCGTCTTGTGCACGAGCAGATGGTCGCCGTCGAAGCGCGTTCCGTGCAAACTGAACTCACCGACAACGGTGGACGGGTTCGCTTGAAAATGCGATGTCGGGCCCTGGGTTGCGAATCGATCACGGCCGCCACATTCACCCTGGATCGGGACCGGCAATTCGCGTTGGAAGTGTCTGCGCTGGGTGACGGGATTTTCGAGCTCGAAGGCACATTGGAGGTTGGCGGGGTCAACGCGTGGTGGCCGCATACACACGGCGCGCAGCATCTTTATCAGTCAGTCGTCCGAATAAGTTGTGGAGGGAACGAAGTTGTTGTTCCGCTTGAAACAATTGGATTTCGACGCATCGAACGCACAACACCACATGGTGAGGGATTTGGGCTGCGCATCAACGGCGTCGAGGTATTTTGTCGCGGTGCGGTTTGGACCCCACTCGATGTGAAGCGCCTGGATGCGCAGTTGATGGATTACGAAGAGGCCTTGCGCCTTGTCAGATCGGCCGGTTTCAATCTTTTACGGATCAGCGGAATTACCGTCTACGAAAGCGATGCGTTTTATCGCTTGTGCGACGAATACGGAATCCTCGTTTGGCAGGATTTTATGTTTGCCAATTTTGACTACCCCTCCGACGATCCGGTGTTCCTGGAGTCCTGTCGACGCGAGGCCAAGTCGTTCCTCGAACGAACGCAGACCCGCGTGTCCCTGGCAGTGCTTTGTGGCAACAGCGAAGGGCAGCAGCAGGCCGCCATGATGGGACTTGAGGCTGAAGGCTGGTCAAGCGCGTTGTTCGATGCGGTCCTCCCCGCGATTTCGCAAGAAATTCGGCCCGATCTACTCTATGTCGTTTCGAGTCCCAGTGGCGGCGACATGCCTTTTCACGTTGATCGCGGCCCAGGCCACTACTACGGCGTGGGCGCCTACCAGCGTCCACTCGAAGATGTGCGTGCTGCTGACGTTAAATTCGCAAGCGAGTGTCTTGCGTTTGCGCAACCGCCCGAGGCGTCCGAGACTCAAGGTATGTTCGCAGATGGTGCCGTCGATACAATGGATGCTCGATACCGACGTGGTATCCCACAGGATCCGGGCACAGATTGGGACTTTTCGGATGTAACCGACCACTATGTTGGAACGATGTTCGGGCCAGACGCGCGCGAGCTGGCGACGACGAACGTCGAACGCTACCTTGAGCTTGCCCGGGTTTCGACGGGTCGGGTGATGGCGCATGTCTTCGGGATCTGGAGGCGCGCCGAGGATCTTTGTGAAGGAGGCGTTGTGTTCACCTTGCGGGATGTGTTGCCCGGCCCAGGCTGGGGCTTGGTTTCAAATACCGGTATCCCAAAATCATCGTATTACTTTCTGAAACGGATCTTGGCGCCGAGAGCGATGTGGTTCGTGGATGGTGGGGTAAACGGTTTACGCTTGCATGTTGCAAACGACATGGCGTTTGCTCTTTCGGGTCGACTGACCCTACGTCTCTGTCGTGACGATGGCCGCGTCGTCGAACAGGCGGCGTTCGATATTTCGGTTGAGCCTCACGCGCAGTCTGCATTTGGCGTCGATCGTTGTCTGGGACGATTCACCGATGCGAATCGTGTGTACCGTTTTGGCCCTGCGGAGCACGTCGTTGTCACGGCCGCGCTGGACGGCGCGTTCCCGTTGCAGTCCCATTTCTTGTCGAATGCAGGCGGTGAACCATCCCTGCGTGACGATTTGGAACTTTCGGCGGAAATAATGCACACGGGTGAGCGTACCGTTCGGATGACGTTGCGAAGCAAATTCTTGGCGGAATCGGTTGCGTTGAACGTTCCGGGGTATCTCCCGGGTGACAACTATTTTCACGTTCTCGGTAACGAGCCTGTTTCGATCGAAATGACCGCCTCTCGCGACGGACTTTCGCCGGTCGGAACGGTCAAGGCGTTAAACGGCACCGGTCACGTTCACATCGTTTCAATTCCAGCGCCTTCGAGGGGAACTTCGATATGACGAAGCAGGGGCCGGACGGAATGTTCTCTGGATGGATCGAAACGGCGGCGGGCCCTTTGTTTGCGGCATATCACCCCGGAGCCATAAATTGCCCACGGAAGACGGCTGTTTTGCTTTGCGATCCGTTTGGAAGCGATCGCATGAACCTGCATGCAACTTATCGCGAGCTGGCACTCCGGCTTTCGGCAATGGGCTTTCCGGTGTTGCGAATCGACTATCCTGGCACTTGCGATTCAACGGGTGGTGCCCGCCAGTCCTGCCGGTTGTCGGCCTGGATGGATGCGCTCGACGCGGGCGCATCCTGGATCAAAACGACGAGCGGTTGTCCCGAGCTATCGCTGTTTGGTGCAATGCTCGGGGGAACGCTTGCGGCGACGCTGGCATCTCGACGCAGCGATGTGACTGGCATGGTGTTGTGGGGTCCGTATTTAACTGGCCGTGCTTTCGTTCGTGAGGCTGCGGCCTCTGCGCAAATGTCGCCTGCGAATCCAGACCGAGTCCGGCCCGGTGACTGGGTTGAGGGCGATGTGGATGCGCTGGGTTTGCTTTTGCCAGCAACAATGATCGACGATCTCAAAAAGTTGTCGATCACGCAAATGGCATTCCCCGGGCTCCGCGCCGCCAGTATTCACAAGCGCAACACCGAAATTCCGATTGATGACCTGGTTCGACATCTGGAGACCTCGGGTTTATCTGTCGATGCGCCAGTGAACGCTGTTGATATCGCTTCGATAGGCGAGAGCCCCTTGCCGCCGGATTGGTGGTTTGACGCTGTGTTGAACTGGTGGGGTAGATGTTATCCACCACAGGAAGTGGAGTCGACGACTTCTCGCACGATGCCGAACCTCAGCGAGCGGGTCGCCATTGCTTCTGACAACGGGACGATCGTACATGAACAGACCGTTCGTTTCGGCCGCGATCGAGGCCTGTTCGGTGTTTTGACGGAGGGGCACCCTTCTGCCCAGAGGCCGAATTTCGGAATTATTTTCGTCAGCGGCGGTTGGAACCATCGGGTGGGTATCAACCGAAATCAAACGACCTGGGGGCGGGCGTGGGCTTCCCTGGGTTTCGATGTGCTACGATTTGATATCCGAGGGTTTGGTGACAGCCTCGCTCTTCGCCCCGAAGATCGAGGCCTTTTGTATCGGCGTGGAACAGCGATGGATCTGAGCGACGCAATGAACTGCATGCAATCCCGAACGGGACTTTCTCGCTTTGTCTTTATCGGTCTGTGTGCAGGCGGGTATCAGTCGCTACATTGTGCAATCGCGGACCGGCGCGTTATTGGACTTGCATTGCTAAACCCACTGCGCCTGTCACCGGGCGGACCCGATGGAACGGCTGCCCCCGTCGTTCGACGCGCACAGCTGTCGGGCTTCGTCCGGTCGATCCGGAATCTAAATTCCTGGAAACGCTTGCTGTCATTCGATTCGGCACTTCCCAGGCGCCTGGCCACCACGGGGCACCGGGTTTTATCCATGGGCAAACGTTGGCTTCGTCGCAAACTTGATCCATCGGCATTGCCCCCAATGACCTGGCTTGGACGTACCTTCGCGTCGCTGGTCGAGCGAGGAACGCAGATACTCGTGGTTTGCGATGCCCGTGACACGGTTTGTCAGGCATTGCTGGCTGAACTCGACGGCGTGCGTCCTGCTCTCGATTCTTCCGGACGGTTTTCCGATGTGGCGGTCGCGAACACCAATCACATTTTCTCGCCGTTGCACAGCCAACTGGATGTGGAGCGCATCTTGCGAGACGCAATCATTCGCTGGCGTTAGCGCGTTTAAAAACGCTCTGACTCGGATCGATTGTCAAAAAGAGTCCGCCCGCTACAAAGGTGCCGATGGCCAGGGGCAGAAGGGCCATCGAATAGCCGTAAGCGCCAACGAGGTATCCGAACGCGACCGACGAAATGAACGAACCCAGTTGGCCCGCCATGTTCATCGCGCCCGAAATACTTCCGCCGTGGCCACTTGAAACATCGAGCGAAGTGGCCCAGGCGACCGGCAGAAACATATCCATGCCAAGGATCCCGAGGCAGAGCAAAACTGCTGCCAGGGTGGGCGACGACGTTGTCGCTGTTCCGATCATGCAAAGGCCGCCGAACATCAATCCAGAAGCACCCACCACGCGCCGTCCGAGTTTAAGGCCGCGCCGTTTGACGAGTCGGTCACTCAGCGTGCCTCCGACGACATTGGCAAGAGCGCCCACGAGAAAGGCGAGGGTGGACCAGTTCTTCATGCTGGTTTCGTCGAAGCCCAGGCCCTTTTGCAAAAACGTCGGCATCCACGAGAAGTAAAAATAGGCCGACCAACAATACAGGTGATACATCACCAACAACTTCCAGAAGGTCGCGTTTCGGAGTGCGCCCTTCCAGTCGATGGTGTGTGTGGCGGTTCCCGTTCCACTGGATTCAAGCTCGGCCAGTTCCTCCTGCGTAATGCCCTTTTTTTCCCTCGGGTTGTCGCGGTACCAGAGGTAAAAAAGGATCGCCCAGACAAATCCCAGCCCGCCAAACGACCAGAACGAGGCGCGCCAACCCCAGTGTTGCTGGATAGGGACCACCAACAACGGTGACAGCACGGCGCCGAGACGGCTCGCAGTCCAGACAACGCTTTGCGCACGCGCCCGTTGTGCGTTCGGAAACCAACGACCGATGGCGGACGTTGCACCCGGGTAAGCCCCGGCCTCTCCCGCGCCGAACGCAAAACGTACGACGAGAAGCATGGTGAAGCCGCTGACCCAGCCTGTTGCGACGGTAAACACAGACCACCAGAGCACGATGCGAACGAGGACCAGGCGAGCGCCAAGACGGTCTGCCATCGCGCCCGTGGGGATCTCGAAGAGTGCGTAGCCGAGCGTGAAGATACCGACCACCCAACCCCAATCCTGCGGACGCAAACCAAGGTCGGCTTGTATGCGCGGACCGGCGACCGATATGCAAACGCGATCGAGATAGGTGATGATCGACAGCGAAAACAGAAATCCGAGCGTTTTGTTTCGGACGAGCATGGTTCCCTCTCAAAGCGCCAGCGCTACGCCGTTGGTCGGAGTGTCCGTTTGTGCCACCGTCCGAGTAACGCAATCATCACGGATGAAACAACCAGCGACACCGCAAGAAAGCCAAGTCCTCCTTTGAACGAACCGGTTGCCTTTTCCACCTGGCCGAGCACGTAAGGCCCCAGAAATCCGCCGAGGTTTCCAACCGAATTGATGAGACCGATGCTGCCCGCCGCCGCGCTGCCCGTCATCATGAGACTCGGCAAGGCCCAGAAGGGTCCGAGGAACCCGCGGATGCCGAATAGGGCGAGGGTAAATCCGGCGATCGTGAGAGCCAGGCTGCCGTCGAAAGTCATGACGAATACAAGCGCGAAAGCCCCGATGGTTCCCGGCGCAGCGGCGTGCAACCAGCGCTCCTGTTTGCGATCCGAGCGTCGACCCACGTACAGAATACCCAAGATCTGGCCGGCGTAGGGAATCATCACGTACCATGTCAGTTGGTGACGATCCAATCCGTACCACGTTTGCAGGATCTTCGGCATGAAGAACTCGACGCCGTAGTTGCCGGTAATGTTCGCGAAATAGGCCAGAGCAAGAAAGATGACGAACGGGTTGCGCAGGGCCTTGCCAAGCGGCATGTGTCCAGCCGCGCCGTGCGCCGATTTTTCAGCCGCCAGGGTCTGTTCGAGGGCCAGTTTTTCGTCCTCGCTCAGCCACTTTGCATCGCGCGGGCGGTCGGGCAATGCAAACAGAATGACAATGCCCATCAAGACGGCGGGGATCCCCCAGAACACGTAAACCCACTGCCAACCGGCGAAGCCCATCAACTTGGGGACATGGACCATCACCCCGTTGACGATCTCGTCTGTGCCGTAACCGAGAAACAAGTTGGTAATCTTGGGGCTCGCAACCTGGGCGAGGGGCGCCGCTATCATCAAGTATGAAAAAGCTCGGGCGCGGTCGCGCGCCGGAAACCAGTGGGTGAGAAAGACGATCATTCCCGGGAAGAACCCCGCCTCGGCAAGGCCCAGGATGAATCGGACGGCATAGAATTGGCCTGGTGTCCGGACGAGGGCCGTCAAACTCGCGACGATTCCCCATGAAACCATGATGCGCGCTATCCATTTACGAGCGCTCCAGCGCTCCACGATGAGCGACCCCGGGATCTCCAGCAGGAAATACCCGATGAAGAAGATGCCGGCGCCGGTGCCAAACACGGCATTGTCGAACCCCAGCGCCTTTTGCATATTGGCGCCGGCAAGGGCGACGTTGGTTCGGTCGATGTAGGCGATGGCGTAGCCGAAGAAAACCAGCGGCATGAGCCGCAAATAGGCTTTGCGCCGGGCGCGGTCGAGGGCGGGTAGAGGCGCTGGATTTGCCATGGCGGGGCACAGTACCACCGCTTTGTCGGGGTCAGCACCTCCGGCAACAAGCAAGACGCGAAGCGTTGGAAACACCTGAGCCACGCGTCATTGTAACTGCCAGGTTTACCCAGGTTAACGGGTTGTTTCTTGGTTGCATACGGGCCGTTTAATGTAACCCGTCGAGTACATCACGTCTTTACAGGGTGGTTGTCGGTTGAGTAGTTTCCATTTCGCAACACAGTTCCTCGGTTCGTTTGTGAAAGGAAACATAGTCGCCATGTTCAAAGGCTCTCGTAACAAACTCTTTGCATTCGCCGCTCTCGCTGCGATCGCAACTTCAATGTCTTTTTCCGTAGTGGATGCAGTTGCTGCAGAACCCGCTGCCGCTCCTGATCTCGCGCAACGTGTCGCGGATCTCGAGGCGTACATCACCAACGGCGCGCCATCGGTGATCAAGGCCGGCCCTGGACACAATAGCTGGATGATGACCTCGACAGCGCTTGTGCTGTTCATGACCTTGCCAGGTCTCGCCCTGTTCTACGGTGGACTCGTCCGCACAAAGAACATCATGTCGGTCATGGCGCAATGCCTTGGTTGTGCAGGTCTCGTGACGGTGCTGTGGTTCACCATCGGATACAGCTTTTCTTTCGACGCGGGATCGCCCTATCTCGGTGGAACGAAGTTCGCACTGTTCAACGGGATCA
>JAYUPZ010000264.1:0-8689 GCA_043759805.1 Myxococcales bacterium
GCCTCTTCCAGGCAACGCTGGAGGCCGCAGGCATCAAGAGCGAATACGTTGATGCCATTGAGCTGGTGGCGACGCATGGTCCTTACGGAGGTGCCTCCCCCGACATGCCGGAGACCGACAAACGCATCAAGGCCCGACTGTCGCCTCTGGTTGCGCGTGGCATTGTTCCGGCGGTTCCCGGTTTCATCGGCTCCTATTATCCCGATGGCGATGAGTCCAAAACTCCCGATACCGTCACGCTTGGCCGCGGTGGTACGGATCTCACCGCGACGCTCGTGGCCCGTGGCCTCAACGCCAGCTCGGTTTCCCTGTGGAAAGACGTTCCCGGTTTGATGACGGCCGATCCTCGAGTCGTTCCGGATGCGAGAATCGTACCACAACTTAACGTGCGTGAGGCAGGCGAGCTTGCCTATTACGGCGCAAAGGTGTTGCATTCACGCGCCTTGACCCCGGTGGCTGGCAAGGATATCCCGGTTTTTGTGCGTCCCTTTGCCGATCCCACGGCAATCGGCACCGAGATCTCGGCCCGCCACACGTTGGATCGGTATCCGGTCAAGGCGCTGTCGGCTGCAACCGGTCAGGCCCTCGTCACCATCGCAGGTCGCGGACTTCTTGGTGTTCCCGGCGTCGCCGCGCGCGCGTTCGCCACGCTATCGCAACACGGATTGTCGGTTTCGCTCATCACGCAATCGTCATCCGAGCAGACCATTTGTTTCACGGTCCCCGAATCGCAGGCCAAGGCCGCGCAAGTTGCTTTGCAGCGGACGTTCCGCGAAGAAATTGTTCGACGCGATGTCGACAGCATTCAGATCTTGCCCGGGATGGCGACGATCGCTGTTGTGGGCCTCGGCATGGCCGGCCACGTTGGCATCGCGGCTCGCGTATTCACGGCGCTTGCAGCCGGGAACGTGAACCTCATCGCGATTGCTCAGGGATCGTCCGAGTTAAACATTTCGTTCGTCGTGGCGGCATCGCAAGCCGGTGAGGCCCAGCGCCGCATTCACGACGCGTTCCAGCTTTCCAAGATCGGTGGCGGTGCCATGTCCGGTCAGGAATCGGTGGACGTGGTGCTGCTCGGCTTTGGGCAAATCGGTCAAACGTTGGCGGGAATGATCGTTCGCAGCAAACGCGGCAAGGGCACCTTACCCGCGAACGCCAAGAAACTGCGCGTGGTTGCCGCCATCGACAGCGGTGGCTTTGTCTTCAATCCCGAGGGCCTTTCCGCTGCGCAGGTCGCCACGGCCATTCGCGACAAAAAGCAGGGAAAAGGGCTTTCGAAGACGGCGGGCGGTCACCGCGGCAGTGGTACGGATGCTTTGCGCATGTTGACCCGCCACGCCTTGACCCGACCGATTTTGGTCGACAACACCGCTCACGACACCTCGGCGCTGCTGGGTGCCGCGGCCGAGGCTGGCATGGATTTGGTGCTGGCCAACAAACGACCGTTGTCCGCCTTGAAAGCCGACGATGAGAAGTTGCGTGCTTCGGTTCGCAAGGGTGGCGGACGCATTCGTTTCGAGGCGACGGTTGGCGCTGGTTTACCGGTATTGGATACGTATCGCAAGCTGGTTGAATCGGGCGACAAGGTCCTTAAGATCGAAGGCTGTCTATCCGGAACGCTGGGCTTCTTGCTGACCGAAGTCAGCCGGGGCCGCAAGTTCTCCGAGTCGGTTCAGGATGCGATGAAGCGCGGCTATACCGAGCCCGATCCGCGCGACGATCTGTCGGGGAAGGACGTCGCACGCAAGGCCTTGATCCTGGGCCGCCTGCTTGGTTTCGATGGCGATCCTTCAGATGTTGCCGTCGAGAGCCTCGTGCCTGCCGCCGCACAGAAACTGTCGCGCGACGCATTCGTGTCACGACTTGTCGAGTGGGACGAAGAATGGCGCAAGCGAGCCGAATCAGCCCAGGCGAAGAACAGTGTGTTGCGTTACGTTGCGACCGTCACGGGCAAGAAGCTTTCGGTGGGTCTGGAACGCGTTGCGCGGGGAACGCCGTTTGCCTCGCTCGAAGGCACGGACAACCAGATAGCGTTTACAACCGTTCGCTATCGTTCACCGCTGGTCATCACGGGTGCGGGCGCGGGTCTCGATGTCACCGCAGGCGGCGTGCTTAACGATATCCTGGATTTGGTTGAGTGATGGCTGTGCAGACGAGACCTGACGAAAAGGTCGTCATCCTCGGCGGAGGCCTCACCGGTATTTCCGCGGCGTTGCACATGGACGCGCCGTTCGTGCTCTTCGAGAAAGAGGGGCGCCTGGGTGGCCACGCACGAACCGAGTCACGCGATGGGTTCCATTTTGATGTGACGGGTCACTGGCTACACCTGCGCGATCCGTCGGTCAAACAGTTGGTGTCCGAGATATTGCCCGAGCAAATGGTACGGGTCGCACGCAAAGCGCGTGTGTTCTGCAATGGCGTGCTGACCCGATATCCGTTTCAGGCCAATCTTTACGGCCAGCCGCCCGAGGTCATCAAAGAATGCCTGATGGGCGTCATCGAGGCCAACCGTGACACGAAAGCGTTCGGCGAACCACGCGACTTCGAGGCCTACTGTCTACGGCATTTTGGTGCGGGGATCTCGAAGCACTTCATGATCCCTTACAACGAGCGACTCTGGGGCGTGCATCCTCGTGAGATCACGGCCGACTGGTGTTCGCGCTTTGTGCCGCTGCCGAATCTTGAGCAGATCGTGGCGGGTGCGGTCGGGGCGGGCCCTCCCGAGATGGGCTACAACGTCGAGTTCGTCTATCCAAAGACGGGCGGCATCGAAACCTTCACGAAAGCACTCGCCGATCACATGCTGACAAGGACGGCGGCCCATGGACAGGTTCACCTGAACACGTCGCCCGATGTCATTGATGTGCATCGTCGCGAGGTGGTGGTGGGTGGCGAGCGCTTTCCCTATCGTGCGGTTGTGGCCTCGATTCCACTGCCGGAGTTGTGCAAACGCATGCCGGGGCTGCCGCGTGAGATCGAGGAGCACGCAGCACGTTTGCGTTGCACCACCTTGACGTATATGAACGTCGCGACCAGGAAGCCGCCGCGCGCGGATTGGCACTGGATCTACGTGCCCGAGACGAAGTATCCGTTTTACCGCGCGGGCTCGTTCTCGAACGCGGTACCGTCGATGGCCCCCGAGGGCAAGGGATCGTTCTACATCGAACTTGCGCAACGGGGCCCGGTCACGGACGTGGCGGCGACGACTCGCGATGTGGCGCAGGCGTTGACAGCTGCGGGTGCCATTGACGGTCCGGAAGATGTTCTTTTCGCTGACCCGCGCGAAATCAAATACGCGTACGTGGTCTTTGATGAACATTACTACGCAGCCACGCACGCCATCTTCGCCTTTTTGGAGTCACACGGGATTTACCCGCGTGGCCGCTACGGCGCCTGGACTTACAACGCGATGGAAGATTGCGTGATCGCGGGCCGCGAGGTGGCTACGACGATTCGCACAGCACACGGAGATCCGCAATGAGCCCCACAAAAAAAACGACCACTGCTTCTGATACTCAGGCCACTGCCCCCGTTGTGCCGCACGTTTCCATCGTGATTCCGGTTTACAACGAAGAGGGGATCTTGCAGGGCTCGGTGCTGGAGCTGCGCGAAAAGATGCGGCCATTCGGATTTTCGTACGAGTTGCTTCTTTGCGAAAATGGCTCGCGCGATCTGACGATCGAAATTGGCAAGCAGCTGGAGGGCCAGTACCCGGAGGTCCGGTTGTTGTCGCTCGGCGAACCGAACTACGGCGCAGCGATGAAGATGGGTATTTTGGCGGCAAAGGGAACGTTTGTGGTGTGCGACGAGATTGACCTTGTCGACACAGAGTTTTACGCGCGGGCATTGGCCTTGCTTGAGCGCACCGAAACGGATCTGGTGGTGGGGTCGAAGGCGATGGTCGGCTCGAACGATCAACGTCCGCTGTTTCGTCGCACGGCTACCCTGGTTTATAACGGCATGCTACGCGCGGTCTGTCAGTTCCGTGGTACGGATACGCATGGGTTAAAGGCTTTTCGACGGGAGTTGCTGCTTGATACGGTCAACCACTGCATCCTCGACAAGGACGTGTTCGCCAGCGAATTTGTGATACGGGCACACCGCGAGGGAAAAAGGGTGGTCGAGATTCCGTTTACTGTGCGAGAGAAGCGGCCCCCGTCGATTCGGTTGCTCAAGCGCGTGCCGCACGTTTTGAAGAGCGTTGCACGGCTGGCGGTGGCGGTGCGGAAGACCGACGTGGGGTAGGGGGTAGAGACGGCCTTTCAATTCGGCCGCAATTAAGTCATGTTGTAACCAGCCCGGATGGTTCGAGCTTATCGCTGGGGGTTGTACACATGAGTGGCAGTCGGCGTCTTTTGTTCGCAGGTATGTCGATGTGCATCGGCATTTGGGGATGCACCGACCGGAAATCGCCAGAGCCGCACATTCTGGACAGCGCTGTGGATGTCGGACTACCCGACGGTGGTGCCTTCGCCCTTGATCCGTGTGCATCGACCGACTGCGGTGAAGGGGAGTGCGTGGTCACGGTGGACCAGCAGCCGCTCTGTCTTTGCGATCGGAAGATGGGATTGCGGAGGGAATGTTCGACGGAATGCGTTGCGTACCCGGAAACAACGGAGTTCGTCGCGCAAAAAAGTCATATGGTTACCCTGGAAGTATCCTTCGCAGGCGTGCCCATTTTGCCCCAGCCGATTGGCATCCCAATCAGTGTTCACCTCAGGAAGATCGACGAGCTTTCTTTCGCCCGGACCTCAAGCATCCCACCTGGGGGTTTGGGTCCCCAATTTGACTTGGAAAATGGGCGACCCCAGCCGATTCCCGAGGGGATCTACAGGGTCGAGTGGAATTGGGAAAAAAACACCGGACCTGAAGGCTACGAGGGCGCCATCCTGTGGGCGCCAGATTTCGGGTACCTGAAGGTTCGCCAAGACAAGACTTTTTCGGTCGATTTTCCACGGTTGGTCCCGGTGGAAGGCGTCATTGACTATCCGACGGACTGGGGACAGAACTTTTCCGGTCGCCTCGTCGGCCAACGTGGATCGTTCTTTCTTCGATCTGAAAGAAGTCATCCGGTCTTTACGTTCAACAACGTCGATGGAACCTTCAAGGGTGTGCTGCCGGAGGGTCGATACGACTTGTTCGTCGATTCGTTTGCGCCGCGCGATCTACCCATCGTAAGGGAACCTTTGGTATGTGACGCGATTGAAATCAGACATCGTGATACGATAGTCAACGCAAGGATTAAAATTCCAACGCACAAGATCGGGCTGACGATCAACCTTGATGAGACTTTCGATGTTGGTCTACCGCCACGTTGTACGTCTTGTGTCGGGTTGAAGTCCGAACAATTCGAGTCGTTTCCCCATCAAATCAACGCCACCCGTTGGGAGGCTTTTGTTCCGAGTGGAACTTATAAACTGTCGACATACGCGGGCGTTTTCGAGATCAAGGTTCCGGAATCGCTGGAGTTCGATTTTTCATTTCGATCCATTCCCGCCGCGATACAGGTGTTGGTCGATGGCGTTCCCGCGGAGCCAACCCAGGATTTTTCCTTCGGAGTTGAAGGTCTTCGATTCGCCAAGCACCAAGGCAACGGGAGGTTTACCGGCTCGGTGTGGGAAGGTGTTCCGACCCCTTTCTCGATCTCCGTGCGAACGGGGTCCCGATATTCGTACCCCCATGGAACGCATACGTTCAAGGAGGGCTCGCCTCCGTTGACATTGTCTATCAACACGGTCCGTGCCAATCTCTCGGTAGGCTTGTCCGCGTCTCAATTGCCGTCAAAGTCCGGCCTTGTGGTTCATCCGATGGTGCCGGGAGGCTCCGAGAGACCAGCTGATGCGGTCTTGCTTCCTTTGACGGGCGATGTCGTTCTCCCGCATGGGATGTATTCGATTTGGTACCGCGACGAAGCTCACTTTTTTGAAATCGGAAAGACGCGTTTTGATGCTGAGCATACGTCGTACACGCACACGGTGAGTCTGCTCAACGTTGCGATGCGTGCGACGATTAATGGTACTCCCGCGGGTACGCTCGACGTTGGACCTCGCAAGTTCAGATTTTGGGGACGGCACCCGTCTACCGACGGGGCATCGGGTGAGGTGGCTGAATCGGGTAATTTCAATTTCACCGTAGTGAAGGGAGAATACGTTGGTTGGGTCGAGGGTTTGGGAGTCCGGTGTTTCGCTATAGAGGCATCGCGATGAGACGACTCCACACGTCGATCGTGCTTTTATTGTTGTCGTCGTGCGAGACGGAATCTTTGGAGCACCAACCGTCCGAGATTCCGCTCCTCGATGCCTCGGCGCCTCTTGAAATGGACGGCGGTGACGAACCCGATGCGGCTACGGGACGGAACCCTGATGCCCACGATCCCTATGTTCAGTACCCAACAACGTGTTCGGATACGACGGCCAAGCGCGTCGGCCCGTTCTTGCTTTCTACCGGAGACATTGTGATGGGCGACGCCGCCATTCTCGTAGGCAAAGGGGTAGAAGTTTTGCTCACGAACACCAGTTCCGCGCCTGTCAGTGTTCCGATCATTGATATGGTATCCGGGCGACGATTCGGGTTTAACGCGGTTTTCCCGATGAGATGCGTAGAGCCAATGCAACCGGGTGGCTCGTGTCTCCTTGAAGTTTCCTTTTGGCCTGAAAGCAGGGGCAGCGTCACAGGCGTCATACGAATATCAACCCGCGCTGGCGAGTCTACATTGATCGCGGTGTGCGGTACTGGTTTGGCCCGGCTTGAGTGAAGGGCCCGAAAAAGCCGGTCTACCCCGCCTTGCGACCCAAGCCCCCGCGCATCGCCAGCGCAATGCCGCCGAGCACGCCAGCCTGATCGCCGAGCTCCGATACCAGGATCTCGATGTCGTCGGTTGGGATCATGCGCACGCGTTCGCGTACGACGGTTCGGATCGTATCCAGCAACAGCGGCCCGATGCCTGCAACGCCGCCGCACAGAACGACGGCCTGCGGATGCACGGCGATGATGTTGTTGGCGATCGACATGCCAAGATACGTGGCCGAACGAATGATGGCCGCCTGTACCCTTTGATCGCCCTGAGCCACGGCCTGCATCATCGTCTTGGCGTTGACCTTGTTGGCATCGCCGCCCGTAATGGATTGCAACGCAGGTGCGCCTCCTGCCAGCAACAGTCGCACACCCTCACCCGCAAGGGCGGGGCCCGACATGTAGAGCTCAAGACATCCGCGCGAGCCACACGAGCACGGTACACCACCTGGCTCGACCACCTGGTGACCAAACTCGGAAGCCGCACCGAGTGCGCCGAGTCGCAAGGCGCCATCGAGAACCGTACCACCACCGACGCCGGTGCCGAGTGCATAGAGTATAAAGTCTCGAACGCGACGGCCGTGGCCAAACGCGAGTTCGCCGAGGGTTGCCATCCGTGCGTCGTTTAGAAGAAACGTTGGCAGTTTAAGTGCTTTTTCAAGGTCAGATTTCACCGGAACCTGACGCCACTGCCCATCGAGGTTGGGAAGAAAGTGGGTGATGCCACTGTCCACATCGACGAGGCCCGGAACACCCATGCCCATCGCTGCGGGACGCTGTCCTATGGCGGCTGAGAGTTTCTCGACGAGCTCCGCGATTCGTTCAATCACTTTGGCGGGCCCCTCGTAGGAGCGCGTCGGGGTCGACTCGCGTGCGAGAACCTTGCCGGAGGCGAGGGCCAAAGTAGCTGCAATGTTGGTACCGCCGAGATCGACGCTGGCGAAGACGGGATCGGTCATGGGCCGCGGATGATAGCGTTCCGATTGTGCTGCCAGCAAGGTCGACCGGGCGTTATTTCCGCGCAAATTCGGCCATACGGAGTGCCAAATCGCCGATGGCGTCGCTTGAGGACGCGATGTGCAGAGGCGCAAACTGTCTTTCCAGAAACTGGACGCGATTCGGGTCATCCAGGTCGGCGAAGAGCAGCACGGGGGTTGCAATACCGCGCAGGCGGAGTTGCCTGAGCATCAATATCCCTTGCTCTCGTGCAAGACGGATTGCCTCGGCCGGCGTGCGATCCGCCGTGGTTGATCCGTGTTCGTCAATCAGTTCGCTCGCGGCGGTTCTGCGAAAGTCAAGATCGAGCAAGATGCCGTCCGCTCCGTACACCGCGAGAGCCTCAAAGAGTTCCCGGGCCGATGTCGTTCTTGTGTAACGAAATTCGGGAAGAAATCGTCCGAAGCGATCGCCGTACTCGGTCCCGTCCTCGCAGATTAACCACTGAGACGGTGTCTCGTTCATGGACGCTCCAGGAAACAAAGGGTCACGGACTTCTTCCAGGGCGCTACCTCGGGCCGAAGTTCAATTTGTCCGCGCCAACGCTTGACGACATCGTTGACGATGCCAATGCCCCGATCGGCAGGCCGGGTCTCGATCATGGCTATCGTCAATGGCGCCTCAACCGTATCACCAACAGCCAGCGTGAGCAGCGTGCGCCCAAGATCGTCGTGTTCGCGGGCCACACGGAGAACAATGGAGGAACCGGGTATCGACAGTGATGCCTGCAAGGCATTGCGAAGCAGATTCGACACCGCCGTGTAGAGTTCGTCGTGCGGTAGGGGAAAGTTTAATGTGTCTCCGGACACAAAAAGTGCTGTGGGTATCGTCGCGTCTGCAAATTCGGCGGAGATCGCTCGGACCCAGGTGTCGAGTGTTGAGGCATCGATTCGAGTTACGG
>JAYUPZ010000265.1:0-8684 GCA_043759805.1 Myxococcales bacterium
CCAGAACCCTCAACCTTTACGTTGACGTTGGCCATGCCCGGAACCTTGTATTGTTCGTAACACGCCTTTGCCTTGGGCATCACGCCGCTCATCACCTTGACGATGTCCGACTTGCCTAGCGGCCCGACTTTTTTTCCCGCAGGTGCGGAAGCCGCGGGTTCGCGGGATCCGCCACTGGGTGCCGACGGCTTGCTGCCGCCGAGTGCGCCCGAGAGCAAGTCATCAAGGGAGTCGCTGCCCTTCTTGGGCGCAGGCGCTGGTTTGGCAGCGGGTTCGGGAGACCGTTCCGGCTCACGCGCTGCCGGTTCCTTCACTGCGATTGGTTTCGACGACGCTGCCGTCGGCTTCCTCCCACCGGAAGAGGTGTGCTTGGCTCCGGAGTTCGGCTTTGCGGCCTTGGGCTCTTCGGCTGGCGCCTCCGTTGGGGACGGTTCTGCCGCCGCAACGGGAGGCGGCGTGGGATCCGGGGCCGCCGCACGTGGTGGCGGGGTTTCTGAGGGAGCAGCACCGGTCGGGGATTCGCCGACCGGGGATTCCGCTACAGGGGATTCGGCGACCGGCGCCAGGGCCGGCGGCGTGTTGTTGAGCAATTTGATGATGATGAAGGCAAGGCTACCAATTACAATCACGCCCACGCCAATGACGGCCTTCACCCAGGTGGGCATCCCACCAGAGTTCCCCGAGGAACCGGGCAGCAATGGCGCCATCGGAGCCGACGAGAATGAAGGCAAGTCACCAAGACCACCCGACGAACCGCCGCCCAAATCACCGAAGTTGCTGAAGTTCGGCGCCGAGCTTGGCTTTCCAAGCGTCATGCTGGCCATTGCACGGATGTCAATCAAGCCAGAGCCATCGGAAGGCGGTGCACCGGCCGAAGCCGAACCGCCGCCACCAAACGAAGGTACGGTCATAGACTTCGGCGCGGCGAGCGCTTCGAGATTGGATAACGAGAAGAGCACCGAGTTTTCGGAGCGCTGACCTGTCATCGCGGCACTACCTGGCGCCGCTGCCGGAGCTTCCGAAGCGACGTTTCCAAACATGCCACCACCACCGCCGAGCGGTGCGCCCTTGCCGAATCCACCGAGTCCCATGCCGGAACCGGCAACCGCGGTTGGGGCAGCGCTGAACTGATCTTCTGGTTCCGCCGCCGCCTGCGGCGCAAACAGATCGTGCCCGGGCGAAGCTGCCCTTACAGCGGGGGCCTTGGCTACGGCTGCCAACGATGCCGCTTTTGCGGTAGCGGCAGGAGCAGCCTTGGCCGCGGCATTGTCGGCCGCGCGAAACATGTCCTCGACCTGGCCGGGCGGCATGATTGCTGTCGGCTGTGGTGCGAATGGACTGTCGAAGTCATCGGCTGGTGGCTCCGAGGGAATGATTGATCTCGGTTTATGGAGCGACCCCGCAAGATCCGGAATACTGGCGATTTGCGACCAATCGGCCATGCCTTCCATCCACGCGAAATTTTCACCCGTGACCTGACCGGTTGCGACTCTGTCGGCAACATCGGCTGCCGTCAGCGGACCAACCTGTTCCCCGTCGATGACCACATACCATTGGCCATCCGCTGCTGGAGCAGCCACCGGAGCACTAACCTCAGAAACATTCGATTCGGCGGCCGGAGCATCGTTAGCATCACCGCGCACCACGATAATGTGGCTGCACTTCTTGCAACGAATTTTGAAAACTTTGCCCCGGACTTTGTCGTCCGATATCGAGTACTTGGCCGAACAGGCCTCGCAAACGATCTTCATTTAGCCCTCAGTCAGGTTCTGCCGCGGATTGCGGCGAAAGTGGCACATGCCGGGCCACAATAACTATCTGCAGCGAGTAAGGCAAGCATTGGTAACTATTTGAGTTGAACGCACCGGGTTCAAGAAAGATCTTAAGCAAAGGGACGTTCGGTTATGATCGTCTCGTCGCGGCCCGGTCCGAACGAAACCAGGCAGATGGGCAAGCCCACGAGCTCGGAGATTCGGGCAAGGTAACGCTTGGCAGCATCTGGTAGCGCTTCGTAGGTCGGCCCGAGGCGGGCGGCGGGCCACCCCTTCCAGGCCTCGAACACCGGTTCAACCCTTGCCAGATCATCCGGATCGACCGGCATTTCCTCGAGAACCTTGCCATCGAGGCGATGGCCGACGCAGAGCTGAATCTCGGGCATTCCCGACAGGACGTCCAGCTTGGTGACAGCGAGCGTCTGAACACCGGACAGCCGACAGGCGATCCGCAACGCCGGAATGTCGAGCCAGCCGCAACGCCGGGGTCGACCGGTCGTCGAACCGAACTCGGCGCCCTGAGCACGCAACGCCTCACCGACCGGACCTTCAAGTTCCGTCGGAAACGGTCCGAGGCCCACGCGGGTTGCGTACGCCTTGACGATGCCGATAACCCGGTTGATGCGGGTTGGGCCGATGCCAAGGCCTGCACACGCGCCGCCGGCGGTCGTTGATGACGAGGTCACGTAAGGATAGGTTCCATGATCGATATCAAGCAACACGCCCTGCGCGCCTTCGAGCAGCACATTTTTGCCGGCGCGGATCTGAACATCCAGATAGGACGAGGCATCGCCCACGTAGGGACGCAACTGTTCACCGAGAGCCAGGTATTCCTTCGCAATGGCGTCGCGATCCGGATTTTGCACCCCACCCCGCTGCAACTCGGGGAGCATATGCTGAATGCTCTGCTCCATTCGCCGTACGAATCGTTCAGGATGCAACAGGTCGTCAACGCGAAGTCCGGTTCGCGCGGCCTTGCTCTCGTAAGTAGGTCCGATGCCCCGCTTGGTTGAACCGACAGCCGAGGGACCCTTCTCACGAACACCGTCGAGTTCACGATGGTAGGGCATCGTGATGTGCGCCTGGCGCGAGACGATGAGCTTCTCGGAATTCGCTAGCAATCCATGCTGCCGGAAAGCCGCGATCTCCTCGATGAGTACCCGTGGATCAACGACCATGCCTTCACCGAGCACACAGGTGGTACCCGGATGCAAAACGCCCGAGGGCAACAGGTGCGTTATGTATTTCTTGTCGTCGACGACAATCGTATGACCCGCGTTCGCGCCGCCAGCCCAACGCGCAACCACGTCGGCTTTCTCAGTCAACAGATCAACAACCTTACCCTTGCCTTCGTCGCCCCACTGGGCGCCCACCACGACTACAACCGGCATGACGAACCTTCTGTATTATGATTTGTTTTCATCGAATCAACCGCGCTTGCGGGAACCTTTTACTAAAGTTTTCTTTTCGCGGTGGTGCATCCCCGCGAACACGACGTCTGCGAAGCCCCACCGTTTGGCGTACTCGCGCGCAGCGGCGTGTGACAATTCATCAGGGAAAACTGCAACCCGAGCACCCTTGGAACGCAGCCGTTCAGCCTCGTGCGCGGCCTCGTCAGCACGACCAACCACCAACGTCCCAACCGACGCACGCTCCCGCCACGGGGTTTTTCCACGATTTTCAAGCGCCAATGCCGCGGATTCAACATCGACCGCGAAGCCAACCGCCGGACGCGGGTAGCCATAACCACCAATGAGTTCGTCGTACCGCCCGCCAGCCAGGACAGGTTGGGCCGAGCCTTCGACGAAGGCCGAGAACCGGAGGCCGGTGTAATACTCGAAACCCCGAATTTCGTTCAAATCGACGTGCAGCGCGGCCTTCACGCCGCGTGCCTTCAGACCATTCACAACGTCCTGCAATTGCGACAATGCGGCTCGCATTCGCGCAGTGGGAGCTTTTTCAGCCGCGGCGGCGATCACATTCGTATCACCTGACAGCGTCGGCAACATCGCCGCAAACTCACGAACATTCTTTGCGCCCTTGGCCTGTTCAAGCAAGACAGCGACTTCCGCTCGATCGCGGCGCGCAACCCGCTCGCGAAAACGCTCGAGCAGTCGGTCCGGTAAAGCCAGTTCCTTGAGAAGCTCGCGGGCGAGGCCAAGATGCGCGAGATCCACGGTGGGCTCCGACAATCCGATGGCTTCGAGGGCCGAGGCCGCAAGCGCGATCATTTCGACATCGCCTGCTGTTCCCGACAGGCCGCAAAGTTCGGCACCTGCCTGAATGACTTCTTTTTGGGTGCCCTCGTTCCGATCAAAACGGAACACAGGACCTTCGTAGCACAGGCGAATCGGACCACGTTCATCGGAATAGCGGGTTGCGCACAAACGCGCGATTTGCGGCGTAATGTCTGGGCGCAGCGCCAAAACCTGGCCCGAGCTTGGCTCTACAAAGCGCACGGTCTCGGCACGCGCTGTATCACCAAGGCCACGAGCCAACACGTCTTCGTATTCGAAGACCGGCGTGATGACCTGAGCAAATCCCCATTGTTCGTAAACGCGAATCAGCGTCTCGGCCAGGTATCGGCGTGCCGACGCAGCACCGGGCGCGAAATCACGGATGCCTGCTGGCAGACGAATGGAGTCAACGTTGAACATGGGGGATGACGTGTCCGGCAACGCCAAGGTCGCTCAGTCAACCTTGTTGACGGCGTTGCGCAATTTGCCGTTCTTGAAGTAGTCGACGAACACTTCGGCCAGTTCAATCGCAACCTTGACCTGCGCCTCTTTGGTGGAGGCACCGGTGTGCGGCGAGGCAAGAACATTGTCGAGCTCGAACAGCGGCAAGGGGCCGCAGGGCTCTTCGCCAAACACGTCGAGAGCTGCACCAGCCAGGTGGCCCGACTTCATGACCTCGTAGAGGGCGGATTCGTCCACAATGCCGCCGCGCGCACAGTTGATGAGGTAGGCGTTCTTCTTCATCTTCATCAGCGTTTCACGACTAAAAAGGTTGCGAGTCGAGTCCACGAGTGGAATGTGCAACGTTACGAAATCAGAGCGCTTGACGAGATCCTCGAAAGCCGCGAACTCGACACCGGTCGGAGGTACAGCACCTGCAGGCAACATGGGGTCAAACGCGAGGACCTTCATGCGAAGGCCAACGCCGCGATCCGCCACCAGTTTGCCGATGTTTCCGAAGCCGACGACACCCAAAGTCTTACCGGTGATCTCGACGCCGCTGAAGCTTTTCTTGTCCCACTTGCCGGCTTTCATGCTGGCGGTTGACTGGGGCAATTTGCGGGCAAGCGCAAACATATAAGCTATCGCGAGTTCCCCCGCTGCCGTGCCATTGCCGGCCGGTGTATTGATGACGCTCACCTTGGCAGCGGTCGCGGCTTTCACGTCGATGTTGTCAACGCCGACGCCTGCGCGACCCACGATCTTGAGGTTGGCGGCTTTCGAGAAAACATCGGCGGTAACCTTTGAGGCCGAACGCACCGCGAGTCCGTGGTAGTTCCCGATGATCTGCTTCAATTCATCGCCAGTTTTACCCGTGATGACATCCACTGTGAGACCGCCCTCGCGCAAAATACGCTCGGCTTCGGTGGACATTTCGTCGGCAATCAAGATACGAATTTGTTCAGACATTGCGGGGTCCTCGTTTCGGGAAAAGCGATCTATCCGTTTTGTTTGCAAAAGTCGCGCATGAACTCGGCAAGGGCCGAGCAGCCTTCGACTGGCATCGCGTTGTAGATCGAGGCGCGAACACCACCCACCGAGCGATAGCCCTTGAGCGAAACAAGATCTCGTGCGGCAGCTTCCTTGACGAACTTGTCCGTTACTTCCTCGTTGGGAAGCAAGAAGGTCACGTTCATGTGGCTGCGAGCCGCAGTCTCGGCAACCGTTCCTTTGTAGAATCCACCTGAACCATCAATGGCGTTGTAGATGATTGCGGCCTTTTCCGTGTTGCGCTTTTCAAGGGCGGAAAGGCCACCCTGTCGCTCCATCCAGCGAAAGGACTCGAGCAAGACATAAATGCCAAAGGTGGGCGGCGTGTTGAGGCAGCTCTTGGCTTCTGCAACGGTCTTAAAATTGAAGATGTCGGGTAACGAGGCGGGGCAACGCTCAAGCAGATCCTTGCGCACAATCGCCAGCACCACGCCCGAGGGACCAAGGTTTTTCTGTGCGCCTGCGTAAACAAGGGCCGTCTGGCCGATCGGATGTGGGCGCGACATCATTTCGGATGAAGCATCAACGATCAAATTTCCGTGGGTCGGCCACTCTTGCAGACGGTGGCCGTGTACCGTTTCGTTCGAGCAAACGTGCAGGTAGGCAGCATCCGCAGCAGCCGTCCATCCCGATGCCGGGCGATCAAAGCCCGTGGCTTCACTTGAACCGATGACGCGCACCTTGTCGGCGGCGACGTTCTTGGCAAGTGATGCGGCCTTCTTCGACCAAAGACCGCTGACCACGTAGTCAGCCTTGCCGTCGCCAAGGAAGTTCATCGGGATTGTGGCGAAGAGCTGCGAGGCACCGCCCTGCAGGAACATCACCTCGTAGTTATCAGGAATCTGCAACAACGAGCGACACGAGGCGATCGCCGCATCAAGCACACCGTCAAACTCTTTGCCGCGGTGGCTGCACTCGGCAATGCCGAAGCCCTTGCCCTGAAAATCAACCAAGGCACGCGCCGAGGCCTCAAGAACCTCGGTCGGCAACATCGCCGGTCCAGCACTGAAATTGAATACGCGCTTCTGTGTCGTCATGTGTGTGAGCCCGTCGATTTCGGGCCCGCGTAACATAAACGATCAACCGCGCATTGCGAGTGCGAAATTCACTCGAATATCGGACCGTTTTTATTGTCTCGGCCGCCATACCACGACGCCTCACGGGCCGAAAAATCGAGTGGCTCGCCGAAGCTCGCATCGATCATTTCATCCACCGTCGCACCGTCGAGGCGCATCAGCTCTTCCCGTTCAAATTCAGCAAAGCTTCCGTAACCTTTGTCGTAGCGCATGGGCAATCTCCGTCTTTGAGATGAGTAGGCTTATTGCCTACATGTAAGACAAAGTACGCCGAACGGAGCTTTCGTCAAATTTTCTGCTTTCGCGGCCTCCGGCAAATGGACAGGCAAAGGCTTACTTCAGCTGCAAATCGGTGTTAGGAAATACGGCTCCCCGGCGGTCCCGGGGAAAAAACGACATGGGACGGATCATCGCGGTTGCCAACCAAAAAGGCGGCGTGGGCAAAACCACGACCGCCGTGAACCTGTCCGCATCGCTGGCAGCCGCTGAAAAGCGCGTCCTGCTGGTCGACATGGACCCGCAGGGAAACGCCTCGTCGGGTCTCGGCCATCCCCCGGCGCCGGGCAACGAAAGCGCCGACGATGACAACACGATTTACAGTGTTCTGCTCGGGGACAAGTCGTTAAAAGAAGTCACCCGCAAGACCGAGTTGCAGTTTCTGGAAATCGTTGCAGCGAGCCAAAACCTGACCGGCGCCGAGATCGAACTCGTCAAATTCGAGGATCGCACGCAGCGGCTCAAAAACGCGCTCCGGCTGGTCGCTCCCGACTACGACTTCATCCTTATCGACACGCCTCCGTCGCTTGGGCTTTTGACGTTGAACGCGTTGTGCGCCGCTGACGGCGTGCTTGTCCCGTTGCAGTGCGAGTATTACGCCCTCGAAGGCCTTTCGCATTTGAAGGCGACGATTGATCTTGTGGCTCGCTCGCTGAATCCTGGCCTCACGATCGAGGGGGTGTTGCTGTGCATGGTCGATACCCGGCAGAACCTCACCGAACAGGTCGCGGACGAGGTTCGCAAACACTTTGCGAGCGCCGTTTACACCACGACGATCCCGCGCAACGTCCGGCTTTCCGAGGCGCCTTCGTTTGGAAAACCCATCCTGCTTTATGACGTGGCCTCGAAGGGTGCGAAGTCGTATCTGGCGGCGGCGCAGGAGTTCATCAATCGTCACACATCCGCTGCAGCTTCGGTGAAACCTGGAACGGAGCAACGCCCGTGAACAGCAAACGACGTGCGCTTGGCCGCGGCCTTGCGGCCCTGATTCCGGCAGCAGGAGAGCCCGAACCAAAGCCTGCCGTGGCACAACCAACCGAACCTGTGCCGGTCGCTCGACCCACCAATGGGCTTGCAAAGATTCCGATCGAGGAAATTCACCCCTCGGATGTGCAACCCCGGCAGGTCTTCGAGGATACGGCGCTCAACGAGCTGGCGGCTTCGATTCGCGAACAAGGAATCATTCAGCCAATCGCCGTGCGGCCGCGCAAGGACGGCGGCTATGAGATCATTGCGGGCGAGCGTCGTTGGCGGGCGGCGCAGAGGGCTGGCCTGCGAGACGTGCCGGCCGTCATCGTCCACGTCGAAAAAAGTCGGGCGTTCGAGATGGCGCTTGTAGAAAATTTGCAGCGCGCAGATCTCAACCCGATCGAGGAGGCTGAAGGCTTCCAGCGCCTTATCGCCGAGTTCAGCTACACCCAGGAAAAACTGGCGACCCGTGTTGGCAAGGACCGCAGCACGGTGGCCAATGCGCTCCGCCTGCTGCGCCTGCCAGAAAAGGTTCGGGCGCTCGTGACCGAGGGTCGGCTTTCGATGGGGCACGCGCGCGCTCTGCTTGGCCTGGAACAACCGATTGCCATCGAGCAGCTCGCCCGTCAGGCCGTAACCCGCAACCTGTCGGTCAGAGCCGTCGAGACGCTGGTCCGTAAAGCTCGACCAGGACAGGAATCAGTTGCGGCCGATCGCCTTCCGCCGAAGGCGTCACCGGCGGTACGGGATCTGACCGACCGGCTCCAAAAAGGGCTTGGTACCAAAGTCAAAGTCGTGGAATCGGGTCCGGGACAGGGTCACCTTGAGATTTTCTACCATTCGCTCGATGAGCTTGATCGCAT
>JAYUPZ010000266.1:0-4136 GCA_043759805.1 Myxococcales bacterium
AACGGAAACACCGCCACGCCAACGCCGATGACCCGCGTGGCATCGCCGCTCATGCTGGCAAACGCACTGCGAATCAAGATTGACACGGGCAAGAACAGCCACCTCGGTTTTCTGGGAACCGGGGCCCTGCGATTTGAGCAGCCGAATGACTATCCAGTCGTCCCGGATACCATGGGCAATCCCGGTGGTATCCGATGTGCATCGGGAACCATCCTGTTGGCAGGCATCGACTGCGAACGAGATGCCTACGTGGGTGGACTGGACGGTCGGTGGCGCAACGAAAACCGCCACTACTTTCTGACCTGGCAAACACTCGGGTCCAAGATGGTGGGAGGCCAACCCCAGACGTTGCGCGATGGCACGAAGTTGAGTCCCGGCGATGCCGACACCTCGACGTTCTTCCGGGGCGGCAAAGACGGCGGAACCTTTCTCTTCGAGAGTGCCTTTAACTACACGGGCAAGCGTTTTGACTACAACGATCTCGGATACTCCCGTCAGCAAAACAACATCTGGGGATATCTCGAGCTGGGGGCACGCACCACGCAACCCTGGAAGTTTGTGAAAGAAAGCCGCGCAAGTGTGTGGGCCAAAGAGTTGACCAACGTGGATGGGTTCTCGATGACCCGCGATTTCGGCGCCGATGGATCCATCATGCTTCCAAGCCTCTGGCGTTTTTCGGCCGAGTTCCGGGTAACGCCACACCGATACGATCAACGAGAAATCGGTGGTTCAGGGGCCATTTTTGAACTTGAACCGGGCCAACGTTATGAGCTGTCTGCGTCCAGCCCGCAGTCGAAGCCTCTCATCGCGACTTTTGGCGCTGATCATCTCGACACGGGCCCTGGCGGATTGACCGTCATGGGTGGCCAGTTGTTCCTGCGTGCGTTTCCACAGCTCGAGTTGGATCTCTTCTACTCCCACACTTTGTCCGATGGTGAACGTCGCTATCTTTCGCGTTCCGAGGTGTCAGGCCGAACTCAGTACCTGTTTGGACGTCTGCGCGCACGCGGCGACAGCACCACCCTGCGTGCAACCTATTCCATCTCACCGACGCTCACGTTTCAGGCCTACACACAGCTCTTCCGTGCCTTTCGGCGATACACCGACTTTGCAACATCGACCTCGGGTCAAAACGCGCCGGTTATTCTCCGCCGCGACCTCTTTGCATCGGCCGACCCGGGCACCAGTCCCAATCGCCTCGATGTCGCGCTCAATGCGACGATCGTCTTGCGCTGGGAGTACAGCCTCGGATCGACAGTATTCCTCGTCTACAGCCGATCCCAGGTGCCGGAATCAAACCTGGAACCAGGCGAGCTCCCGCGGCTGACTTTTAACGCGGATACCCTGGCGTCAGGTCAGGCCACGCAGGCGATTCTCATCAAGCTCGCGCACTGGTGGGGATAGTCCGTCCCTTTCCACACAACGTCACCCTGAACGAATTTTCGTAGTCCGCAATTTTCGGCGACAGAAAACGTCACCTTTGCCTTCGATTGGCGCCCCCTCTCGAATGGCAACTGTCTGGAATTCCTCAAGTTCGCAAGGTGGCTGCCGATTTGCATGAGACCTCTGCAGTGGAAAGATTGATACGAATCCAAACGGACCGATAATGGAGAGCATGGTTCCAACGCGAGCAAAGACGAATGCGCCGAAGGGCTTCACCCTCGTCGAGTTGATGGTTGTCGTTGTCATCATTTTTATACTCGCGGCCGTATCTTTTCCGGTCCTCACCCGCGACCGCGACGAAGATCGTGTGCGGGCCTTCACGAATGCGCTCGCGATGGACTTTCAGCGCACAAAATTTCAGGTTATCAGCACCCGTTTACCGATGCACATCTACCTTTTAAGGGACCGGGTAGAGTTCCGCGAGTCCATCGGTGCCGATGGCGGAGCGGCACCCGCGCCACCCACCCCGACAACGTCACCGCAACGGGTGTTGCGAGCCGATAACGGGGTTAGGATCCGTTACGTCACCGGCACACGTACGCCCGTCCCGACGTCCGGTGCTCTTTCGGCCGTCACGCCGGTGGAGATGCAAGTCGATGGACTCGGACGCACACGGCGCATGAGCGGAGGGGTCCCCATCGAGCAAATGACCTACATCTGGATCGAAACCACCCGCCTATCCACCGCACACACCTCGCGTCGGTACCGACTGGATGTTTCGCCACTCACCGGTATCGTGCAAGTTAAGCTAAATTGGACTTCGCAGTGATGAACGATCGAACCGAAGCACGCGATCGAATTCCGCAAAACGACGGCGGGTTCACGTTGCTTGAGGTGCTCATCGCAATTATCATCGGCATGATTGGATTGATGGGAACGGTTGCAATCCAGCAAACGGTGCTGAATTCGACGCAATCAGCCAACGATGCCCAGATTGCAATGCGCCTCGCACAGCAGACTGCCGAGGAATTGCAGGTGCGTGTGACGACTCCGGGAACCGCGGGTCCCAACGACCTGCTTGCCCCCATCGCCGACGGCGTTCCCCATGCATTCATCGATGGAAGTGGAGGCGCCTCCACCTTTCTCAATGTTCAAGGTATCCCAAGCGCAACACAGACACCGCAAAACAGGTTCGAGAGAAGCATCACCGTGACCAATCTCGGAGCAAATTTGCCGTACTTCATCGTTGTTGTGGTTCGTTACTCGCTGCAAACCGGACAGCCTCGTCAAATACGGCTCGACATCGAGCGGAGGAAAAACTGGTGAGTCGAGCGGCGCGGACCGAGGGCGGTTTCACTCTGGTCGAACTGCTGGTGACGGTCGTCGTGGCATTCATGGTCACGATGTCGACCTTCATGTTTTTCGCAGGGCAAAAGACGGTCTACGAAACCCAGACCAAACTTCTGAATGTGCAGCAAAATCTATGGGCTGCCATGGAAACCGTTACACGAAACATTCGAGCGGCAGGCACCGGTATGACGGGTTGTATTCGGTCCGATTCGGACGGCGCAATTGGGCCCGACACTGGCGATCCGGGGCCGTGGAGCGCCACGCCACCACAGACGGGACTCCGAATATGGGTTCGAAGCGCAAGAACAGCATTCTTCCCGGCCGACTCGCCCGCTCGGCTCGCGCCGTTATGGATACAAAACGGGGGTGGCGGTGCGGCATCCGATCCCGACGCAATTTGGGTCGCCTATGGCGTTGGCGCAAGCGGTAACTATACGGATGTCAATTTGTCGACGGCCACGTCACCGTCGAACATGAACAGTGCCGTACGGACAGCTAATCCGGTTGCAGGATTTCCCAGCCCAACAGCGGCGTTTCGAGCAGGCGAATTTTTCCTGCTCGTCCACGACACAACCAATCCGCCGAGTCTGAATATGGATCGGGGATGCACGATGATGCAGGTCACGGGTATTACTGCTTTATCGCACACGTTGTTACACGCCACGGGCACCTCCGACTGGAACAACGGTGGCACAAGCACGGTCAACTTCACCTGGGGCAACCCGGCCGCAGCCGGAGCCTACAACGAGGCGAACAGCGGCATCCGCAACTTCGGCCAGCTTCGCTGGATTCGTTTCGCGATCGATGCGACCGGGGCCACGCCGAACTTGACCATGCAGCGACTGGATCAAACAACAACGGGTGCGCCTGGGGCCGCGGTCTCCGCGCCGCAGGTTTTAGCTGAAGGCATCGAGGATCTTCAGGTCGCTTACGGCTGCGATACCACCAGTGTTATAGGAACGCCCGATGGCGTCATCAGTGACGGTACACCGACGCTCGCCACCGACGAATGGATAGGGAATAGCGCCGCGGATGTTCCCCCGCTCAACTGCCGCAGGCCCCAGGCGATTCGTGTGACGATCATTGCGCGCTCGGCGAGCCAGGACACGACGCTCTCCGATCTCGCAGCATCTGGCATCAACCGCAAACCGGTCGCCGAAAATGGAATTCAGGGCGCGCCCGACATGTTCCGCCATCGCCTCATGCAAACCACCGTCTTTCCCCGGAATTGAGCACCCATGCGAAGGATCTCAGCCATGTCCAAATCCTCAGGAAAAACGTTTCAACGGCAACACGATTCCGGTGCCGTTCTTCTGACGGTGTTGCTGGTCATGCTGGGTCTGATGGGTCTTGGCATGACTGCCCTGTGGATGACGACGGGGAACCTTCAGGTCGGAGCCAAC
>JAYUPZ010000267.1:0-4135 GCA_043759805.1 Myxococcales bacterium
CCGAGAGCATCAAGTTCGGGGATACCGTGCACTTTCCCGCCGAACGTTGTGACAGCTGCACATTACGAAACCGTTGCACAGATTCGCGCCCTGGTACGGGTCGTTCTGTCAGTATTCACGAAGACGAACGCTTGCAGAAACGCCTGCGTTTGATGTCGCAAACACCTTCAGGCCGGGAGCGATTCCGCGAACGCGTTCCGGTCGAACACAGCCTGGCCCACATCGCACAACGCCAGGGGCGCCGCAGTCGCTACATGGGCGTGCGCAAGAATCTGTTTGATCTTCGGCGCGCGGCCATCATTCAGAATCTCGAGATCACTCAACGGATGGCGGCGTAATTGCTACGTTTTCAAACCGGTCGGCGCTCTAGCTCCCTTACTACTGAGGAAGAAAAGACACGCGATATCGCAGCGAATTGGGAATTGTTGAAGGTTCTATCTCGCAAATCGGTCATGACCTTGGCGTGGACGGGCCGAGTGTATCCTGGATCAGCAGTCGCCCCGAAATCGTTTTTCACCTTCGTTCGATTCGCCGTCAGTACACGTGTCGAGAAGCCGTGTCGCGGATACTCCGAACGCGAATCGCGCTTTCACCCGAAATACTGCCCGCCTGCACCCAGTCGCACAGCCGTATTGTCCCCGTTCAAGACCGCTGAAAGCGCGCGGGCCAAGCCTCTACTCACGTACTCACGCTGGGCGTCCGTGAGGAGGTCTTCGGCGACAAGTGCGAGAGGATCTTGACGATAACGTCAGTCTTCAACACAGTCGCATAAATCGCAATACGGTTCCGACAACGCGGGTAGGACTTCACCCGTTTCTTTGCGTACTCGACCTGCTCGCGCCTCACGGTGGCCCTTACCCATTTTTTTACGCGACCCCCTTCATCACGCCGATGGCCAGCCCTCTCTGCCAGCATCCTCTTGAGCTTCGCGTTCTCCGCTTCGATGCCTTCGCTCTGTGTAGCCTAAAAACGTCGTACGCTTACAGCACTGATTCGCGCGGACGATCTACCTGGATGTGCTCATCCCGTTGCGCGACCATCTAGCGATTTCGAGATAGGTGCCGGCGCTTTCCCGTCTGATCAGATGCGCTTCGTGATCTTTGCGGAAAGCCTTCCCGCCGGGGGCCTGTTGCATTAGCATCGGCCTCAGGTGCGGCACAGTCGGCTGATGGTTGTTCTTTTCGCCTGGTGCTCTGCCAGCGATTGGGCACGCGCCGATACCGCCTGGCAGCAGTACCAGGAGCGACGCTGGGAGGTTGCCGACGGTTTGCCGCAATCGACTGTCCGCGCGGTGGAACAAACTTCGGACGGCTTCGTATGGGTCGCCACCGAAGGCGGCGTTGCGCGTTTCGATGGGGCAGAGTTCACCCCTCTCAAGTCGCCCGTGGATCCGAATTTGCGCTTTCGGCGCGCCCACATGCTGCTCTCAGACAGCGCGCAACAGCTTTGGATCGGTCTGAATGGAGGTGCCGGTCTGGCGCGCCTTTCACACGGGCGGCTCGAGCCGATGAACCAGCACCTGCCCTCGTGGGCCAATGCGGTCATCTCCGGCCACGAGGACGCGAGTGGACGATTGTGGTTCGGTACCTGGTGGGGTTTGGCTGTACAAGAGCCCAGCGGTTACGTCTTGAAGCGCAATGACAGCAAGGGCGTTATTATTGGTGGCGTCTGGGCAATTTCGGAATACCCACTCGGTACCATCTGGTTCGGCACGACCACGGGCCTGTTTCGCTATCAACCCGCACACTCCGCTCAGGGTATCGAGCGGTTTGATCTCGGGCCGGATGCCCGCGGCGTCCAGATCCGCGCGCTCACCAGCACCGGCAAGCAGGTGGACTCACTCTGGGTGGGCACGGAAGGGGCAGGACTCTTTGAAATCAAACACGATCGCGCGCGCCGTTACGCCGCGGCCGAAGGATTGCCCAGTGACACGATTCGCGCTTTGCTGGTCGCGCGGGACGGAACGTTGTGGGTGGGCACCAAACACGGAGGCACGCGCTTGGTCAACGGCCGTTTTCAAAATTCCGAGCGGCGATCGGGAACCGCGCAGGATGTGATTGCTTTTGCAGAAGATCGGGAAGGAAACATGTGGCTCGGTACCCGCGGTGGGCTGGTCTTGCTCACCAGAAGTCGGTTTACGCAGCTGGCAACGCCCGCAGTCGTCAACGATCACGGGGCGACCGATGTGGTCAGTGCGCGCGACGGCACCATCTGGATTGGAACTGACGGCGGTGGATTGGCGTGGATCCGGGGTGGCGAATCCGGAGTCCTTTCGCCCGCCGACGGCCTATGCTCTGCCATCGTTTCCGCGCTCTGGGAGGATCGCAAAGGGAACATTTGGGTGGGCGGAGAAAGTGAGAAGGCCAATCTTTGCCGGATCGATGCGAAAGATCACCGCACAATCACCATCGTCAATGGTTTGCCCTCCGGCGATATCGTCCGAACGTTCGCGGAAACGCGGGGTGGTGGGTTGCTTGTGGGCACCAGCAGCGGAATCCATTCCGTTACTGAAGAAGGCGTCGCGATCGAGAATCAGCCCTCGCCTGGTGCCCGCCCGCACGATGGCGTCTGGAGTATCCATGAGGATTCGCGTGGTTGGTTGTGGGCCGGCGCAGAGTCCGGGTTGCGGTCCCGCCGAAACGGCAGATGGACCGCCTTCGGAAAGGTCGACGGTCTTCCAAGTGCCATGGTGTTTTCGATGTATGAGGACTCAGCGGCCAACCTGTGGTTCGGAACAATGGAGGGCTTGGGCAAGTTTTCCCAGGGCAAGTTTCGGGGCTACACCGCGCTGCAGGGGCTGCCCGACGACCCGGTTAATGCGGTGCTGGAGGATGGAAAGGAGAACCTTTGGTTGTGCACCGCACGCGGTGTCTGGCGCGTTGCCAAGCGCGACCTCGATGGGCTCGATTCGGGTCGCTTGAAAACGGTTTCGCCCGCCCGTTACGACGCGGCAGACGGTATGGGCATCGACCCGTGCGCAAAGGAGCGCGGTGGTTCGGGACGCTGGAAGGATGCGGCCGGACGCCTGACGTTCCCCACCAGCCAGGGTGTGGTCTCGATTGATCCGGACACGATCGTGGGCCGTTCGAGCCCGGAAATCCTGATCGAAACTGCCTCACTCGACGGCCGCACCCTCCTCGGGCCGGATAAAACCCTGGCCGCCAACCGGGGCGAACTTCAGATTCGTTACACAGCGCCTATTTTCACCGGACCCGAGAAAGTGCAATTCCAATACCGCCTGGAGCCCTTCGATTCGCAATACGTTCAGGCCGGACAGCGGCGTTTTGCGCACTACGCGGCGCTATCGCCGGGGTCGTACCGTTTCTTGGTCTCGGTCAAGAATACCGATGGGGTGTGGAGCCGATCCCCTGCGGCGTTGTCGTTCACGCTCCTCCCGCGGTTCTACCAGCGACGCAGCTTTTTCGTCCTGGTCGGGTTGAGTCTATTGATGTTCGGTTGGCTGGTTGCACAGGTGATTCACCGGCTGCGGCTCGACCGGCTGCGAAGCGAACACCGCGCCGTGCTGAACGAACGCGGAAGAATGGCACGCGACCTACACGACACCCTGGCGCAGGGTTTGACCGTCATCTCCGTGCAACTTGAAAACGCGGTCATGCGTTGGGACGCAACGCCGGAAAAGGCGCGCGAAAGTCTCGACGAGGCCCGCGCGATGGTGCGTACCAGCCTGTCGGATGCGCGGAGCGCGGTGTGGAACATCAGACAGGCGACCTTGGCCGGTGCCGATCTGGTGACCGCCATCGCCGAACAGGTCAAACGGGCGGGCTCTGGTGTTCCAATTCGTTTTCGAACGCACGGCACGGTCCGTCGCCTTGGCGTTGCGCAGGAAGAAAGTTTGGTGAGGATCGCGCAGGAAGCGCTCACCAATGCCGTTCGCCATGCCAAGGCTGGCACGGTGGTTGTGGAACTTTTCTTTGATCAGAACGGCACACAGTTGGATATTGTCGATGACGGTGTCGGTTTTTCGCCCGGGGAAACACCCGGGCACTTCGGCGTCCAGGGTATGCAAGAGCGAGCCAATGCAGCGGGAATAGAGTTGACGGTGCAAGCCAATCCCGGCCAAGGCACCCGGATCACCGCAAGATTGGCCGCGGGCCAAGGAACCCATCCATGAGTG
>JAYUPZ010000268.1:0-1861 GCA_043759805.1 Myxococcales bacterium
AGGATCTGGTTCACGACGTGTTCTTGGTTGTCCATCGGCGCTTACATGAATTCAGAGGTGATGCCAAGATCACGACCTGGCTTTACGCCATCACGATCAGGACCGTCAAACACCGGCGGCGAACAGATCGGATTCGACGTCACTTGAGCCCTTGGCGAAAAAATGTGGTCGTCACATACGGCGATACTCAACAGGCACTGGCGAATCTCGCTGATGAGACAATCACGCCAGCGGGCGCCGCAGAAGAGCGGCAATCGCAACGGATCCTCTATCAGCTGTTGGATTGTCTCGATGAGAAGTATCGGACCGCATTGATCTTGTCCGATCTCACCGGTCTCGCAGGGCAGGAGATCGCGGAAATCACGAACACAACGGTTGGCAACGTCTGGGTTCGCATCAACCGCGGACGAGAATACCTACTCAAGGCGTATCAAGCGTTCGAGCGAAAAGGAACATCGCGATGACGTCAGACGAAAAAAACACCAAGCCGGAGTTCGTAGAGTTCCGGAAGTGGTTAGATTCGCAAGATTCAACCGACGAGAAGACGCGCAGAGCCCTTTGCCGTCTTGTTGATTCGACCGTCGCCGCTGATGGTCTGTCGCCTGTGAGGCTGAAGCAGGTTCAACAACGACTGTTTTCAGCCCCGAACAAGGCGGTTCGATTCCGAAGGCTTGTGTTCGTTTCTGTTGCGTTGACGGTCCTTTCGATATCCGGAGCGATTGTCGTCGCCCGTGAAGGGTATTTTTCGTTCTTTCGTGCGCAGAGAAATCAACAAGACTCACCCGTTCGGGAATTTCCGGAGAAACAAAAACGCCCGGATGCGGGAAAGGGGCAACGTCGATTGGCCAATCCCATGGTCGGCGGCGACGAAGTTGCGGGCCCGACCACGCAAGTTGAAACTTTTGAAGAAAACAAAGCGGATCCCAAACGTGCGTCGATTGCGATCCGAAGAAAACCGTTGGTTATTGCGTCAGCCTCAACCTCACAAATTTCAAACCCCGTCGGTTCTGGTCTCGATCCGATCGCACCTGAAAAACCAACCGGGTTGAGCGTAGAATCGGACATGATTCACTCCGCGATGAAGCTCGCGAGAGACAGGGAAAGCTCTCAGGCTGCCCTTGACACGCTGGATGCGTACGAAAAAATGTTCCCGTCCGGTGTGCTGGCAATCGAGGCACGTTTGATTCGTGTTGAAGCCCTGCTGCTCCTCGATCGAAAGGGCGGGGCGTTGAAAGTTCTCGAATCGATGTCGCTCAAGAGCGGCGGACGCGAAACCGAATTGTTGCTGTTGCGCGGCGAATTGAGAGCACCCACGGACTGTTCGAGTGCCATCGTCGACTTTTCGAGTGTGCTCGATCGACCCGCACCTGAAGGGTACCACGAGCGCGCGCTTTTCGGACGAGGCGTCTGTTATCGTTCGCTCGGACACGAAGACAACGCAGGTCGTGACTTCAAAAGCTATCTGGCACGGTACCCAAACGGAAGATTCGTCGGCGCTACACCAAGGTACCCATGAGGCTTAAAACCAAAAGCTTTTACGTTTCGCTGGTTTTAGTCGGCAACATATCCGCCTGTTGGTATGGAGGTCTCCACATTGGCACGGGCGCAACGCCGGACGTTGCAATAGACCAACAGTTGGACTCGGGAGCAAACAACGGTCTATCTCCCGACGCCTCGATGGGTGTGTCGGGTGATACGGCCTCTGCTGCACCAGTTCCAAACCGACTGATCGTTGTGACATCCTTCTTCGGATTTTGGAACGACGCATTCAAGATGCAGTTCGGAGACGAAACGCAATCGCTGCCAACGATGACGACAGAGCACGACTTGACTGGGCCTGAGGTCGCATGGAGTCGAATAC
>JAYUPZ010000269.1:0-18768 GCA_043759805.1 Myxococcales bacterium
AAGGATGGATACCGTCCATTCGAGGCGGGCGGAAAGAAGATGTCGGGCTGGATGTTGGTCGACACCGAACAGATGTCGCGCCTCGGAACCGACCACCCGATCTTCGATGAAGCCGTGGCCCACGCGCGCTCGAAAGCTGCGGCCAAAAAGCCTGCGGCCAAGAAACGGTGAGTGGAATCGACACGACCCGGCGAGCACCAGGCTGCCGAGTCGTGATACGTAACTCGGTTACTTCTTCTTACCGGGCTTCTTGCCAGCTTTTTTGGCGGCTTTCGCGGGCTTTTTGGCGGCTTTCGCGGGCTTCTTGCCAGCTTTCTTGGCAGCCTTCTTGGCGGGCTTCTTGCCAGCTTTCTTGGCGGCTTTCGCGGGCGATGCTGCCTTGGCTGCCGGTGCCTTCTTCTTGGCTGCCTTGGCTTTCTTTGGTTTTGCAACCGGTTGCGAATCGATCATTGTGGCTTCAACTGGGACAAAGTCATTGGACATGTGTGATCTCCTGCGCGGCATTATAGACACGGCAAGTCGAACCTTACCAACGCAATCGACCGACAGTCGAACATCCGATGCACAACCACGAGCGGATCCTGCCCGCTACCTTCCGCGTACGATACTCGAATCGTACAACGCATCGTACGCAACCATGGCCTCTTGCTCGTCGCAACCAAGCTGCTTTGCGAGCGCACTCGGCCTCGGTCTTCGGCTTGCCACGATCGCTTCAGCAACGGGCGCAAACACGGCTCTTCTACCGAACACCGGGTATCCCATGGCGGCGTACACAGGTATCGGAAAGTGAGAACTCACTTGCCAGGACGGTTCTCCCAAAGTTTGACCCGGACCTTCGAGCCCCGCGCCCAGAAAACCGGAACACAGGCCAACCCGAAGAACCAGTCGCTCGCGTTTTATGTTGGCGAGCGAATACACCACGGCGTGACCGACCACAATGCCGAGGCGTTTGAGTTGCTCTCGTTCGTCAGGCGATAACATTCCTGGAGAAACACTGAGGTCTTGTACACGCACGGTGCCGAGGCCAAGTTGCAGCTGGTAAAGAAGTCCCGAAAGCTCCGGTGAGCGTTGCACGGTTTCGGACGACGACCAGGGGGATTGCAACAAGGCCACTGCATCTCGAGTCCAGGCCACCAGACGTCGGTGCAAACGCAGGCGAACCCCCGGGGAAACCGCCACCAGAACAACGACCTCTGGCTGTGTTACGAGCAGACCAGGCACCAGGCGGGCGATGACCGTTTGACTGCCCGCCTCGGTTATTTTGCCGCTCGTCTGCAACTCGAAATGGTGGTGTGGCGCTTCACTCCAACGCTCGGCGGCGTTTTCGAGTGCAGCCTGTGCGGACGGAAGCTCGGCCGCAACACCAGGGCTTTCCCTCTCGATCACGGTCTTGAGTTGACCGGCCAGAGATCGATCGTGCGCGCTTTTACGAAGATCCGGCGTGGCTCGCTGTCGCTCCGTGACAAATCGACCCACCAGCGCCGCGTGTAGCGAATCCGACAACCGATCTTCAAGGGCTCGCGCCTCTTCCTGGAATTCTTCGGCCAACTCGACCCAGTGCGAACGTTGCGTGATGTAAGTCCAGACGCGGATGGCTTGCATTCGCGCAAGCAAGGTTTCGATATCGCCGGTCGTGCTCGAAAGGGACTGCAGCCGCCGTCGCACAAAGTCGGCTTCGAGGCGGCCCGTTCCCCGAGTGAGCCGCAAGAAGAGCTCGACCTGCAGCTGCTGGTGATCGCCGAGAGCCAGCTGGCGAAAATCCGGGATCTGACAGATCTCCCACAGGAGACGAACGCGTTCGCTGCCCCGTGCGCGGACCGACACATCCGGATGTCGCATCAACGAAAGCAGCGCGTGGTAATCATCCGAGTCTTCGGGCAGGCGAAAGCAGGATTGGGGCGGCGGCTGGCGCAAAGATTGCAGCAAAGTGTCGGCGGATTCGAATTGCAGAAGCGGGTTCCTGTAATACACTTGGGTGATTGCCGGAAAGCGATGCGTCTCGATGGCTCGAACCGATCGCGGTGATAATTCGGGCTCGGGTGAAAGCATCGCAAACATTCCATCCTGCCGATAGCGACCTGCCCGACCGGCGATCTGTGCAAGCTCTGCATCGTGCAGGGGGCGATTGCGCCGACCGTCAAATTTTTGGATTTCGGAAAACGCAACACAATCCAGATCCAAATTTAGCCCCATGCCAATCGCGTCGGTCGCCACTAAATAATCCACCTCGCCCGACTGAAACAGGGCCACCTGCGCGTTGCGCGCCCTGGGCGAAAGTGCACCGGTGACGATTGCCGTTCCGCCGCGCTTGACGCGCAAACGCTCGGCGATGGCGTAGACCTGTTTGGCAGAAAACGCAACGACCGCAGTACGAGGCGGCAACTGCGCCATCGATAGCGTTCCACCGTAGGACAATTGCGACAGGCGCGGGCGTCGCTCGATTCGAATATCCGGGATCAACGATTTGAGCATCGGGGCCATGGTGTCGGCACCCAGAAACCAGGTTGCATTGCGGCCCCGCATATACAGCAATCGGTCGGTAAAAACGTGTCCGCGCTCCTCATGGGCCGCCAGTTGGATCTCGTCGATGACCGCGAGATCCACATCGAGATCGGTGGGCATCGCCTCGACGGTGCAAACCCAAACACGGGGTCGTCTCGGCACCCGGCGCTCCTCACCGGTGATGAGTGCAACTGCCTCTCGACCAAGCGTCGATGTCAGGCGATCATAGACCTCACGCGCCAGCAACCGCAGTGGCAGGCCGATGGCCGCACGCTCGTGGGTGAGAAGCTGTTCCAGAGCCCTGTGGGTCTTCCCTGTGTTGGTTGGTCCCAACAAAGCCATCACGTTTCCCATGGCGTAGCGTTTCGGCGCGCACCTTTCCGACCAAGTATGATGGATCTTTGGGTCTCGCGTCGTCGATGACCCACCGTTTGGCATCAAATGATCGGGCGTTCCATGGAAAGTCTTGGGCAAAAACAAGCCGAGTTTGCAGCGGCCATTGGCCGTTACGAAAACGGGCGTGGTTACGCGCGCTTCGGACACCTCGTGGCTGTGGGAAATATGTTGCTGCAACTTGGGTTGTTGGTTCTGGGAAAGCCTGCAGACATTTCGTGGGCCTGGCACGCTGTGCTGTTCGGCGGTGCTTTTTTTGCCGCGGATTTCATCAACGGTTTTGTGCATTTGCTGATGGACAACCGTGACCGATACAAAGGGATCCTCGGTCCCATCATTGCGAATTTTCACCTTCACCACGCGCGCATCAAGTACGACCGAAGGCCACTCTCTGCTGTCTACTACCTCGAGAGCCGCTCCAAGATCTGGTTGTTCGTGGTTCAGTTGACAACCCTCGGACTTGTCTCCGTTTTGCCACCAAGCGCAATACTTTTCGTGGCGTATTTCGCGGTTCTGTCGTGTTTCGCTGAAGTGTCCCACTACATCTGCCATACCTTGACAGGGCCGTGGATTGACCGCCTTGGTCGGTTGCGACTCATCTTGCCGAAACCGCATCACCACCGGCACCACACCCTCGACAACATCAACTACGCCTTTTTGAACGGGATGAGCGATCCGCTGTTAAACGTGCTCGCCCGCCATTTTTTCGCAGGCTACAAAACCCGCAGTGATTTGCATGCCGCGACTCTGGTTGGCTATCGACCCGAGCACAGCGTTTGAATCCGAATGGTTCTTGAAAACCCCGGTTTTTCCCGCTCGAGTGCCGCAACCCGGTGCAGGTGCAGGGCGTGTGTGGTACCCCTAGATCCCATGGCTTCCTCCCCCCTTGTCCCCTTGCGACAACGCTTTTCTACGGCGCTAGCGGCAGCCTTCGGCGCCGCGGAAGCGCTAACGGATCCGGCAATCCACCGTTCGCAACATGCCGATTACCAGGCCGACGTGGCGATGGCGCTTGCCCGCCGTTTGAAGCGCAACCCTCGCGAGGTTGCGACCGCTCTGTTGGCGCATCTTCCGGCCGATGATGTGATAGCCCACGCCGAGGCGTCAGGCCCGGGCTTCATCAACCTGCGTTTGCAGCCCGCTTTCCTCGATGGTGCAGTACGAGCGCTCGCAGCCGATCCGCGACTTGGCGTTGCGCTTGCGGCAAAACCCGACACCGTCGTCATCGATTACTCTGCACCCAACGTCGCCAAGGAGATGCACGTCGGTCACCTGCGCAGCACGATCATTGGCGACGTCATCGCACGATCGCTTGAGTTCGCGGGACACAAAGTCATCCGGCAAAACCACATCGGCGACTGGGGAACTCCCTTTGGCATGTTGATTGAACACATGCAGGACCAGGGCGGCGTCAGCAATACAACGACGGTGCAAGAAACCGTTGTACTTTACAAGGCCGCTCGTGCTGCGTTTGATGCAGATCCTGCTTTTGCGGACCGCGCCCGACAGCGGGTGGTCAAGCTTCAACACGGAGATCCTGAAACCCTCGCCCTCTGGCAAAAGCTCATCGCTATCTCGGTGAGTCACTTCACCGAACTTTACGAGACCCTTGGCGTGAGTCTGCAGCCCGCCGATGTGCGGGGCGAAAGCGCCTACAACCCTGCCCTGCCCGCCGTGGTGAGGGATCTGGAAACGCTTGGCCTCGCACGCGAAAGCGATGGTGCGATCTGTGTATTTCCCGAAGGATTCACTGGTCGCGAGAACGAACCCATTCCGCTCATCGTTCGCAAACAGGACGGAGGCTACGGCTACGCGACGACGGATCTCGCCGCCGTTCGGTATCGCGTTGGGGTGCTTGGCGCCAGTCGCATCATCATCGTCGTGGGTTCGCCACAACAGCAACACCTTGCCATGGTGTTTGCGGTGGCGCGCCTGGCCGGGTGGGCAGGACCTGACCTTCGACTCGAACACGTTGCGTTCGGCTCGGTGCTCGGACCCGACAAAAAAATGTTCAAGACCCGTGCGGGTGATTCCATCAGCCTCGCCTCGCTGTGTGCCGAGGCGATCGAGCGCGCCCGAAAAGTCGTCGCTGAAAAAGCGCCCGAACTGCCCGCAGCTGAACAAAACGCCATTGCCCGTACGGTCGGCATCGGGGCAGTGAAATACGCCGATCTTTCCAACGATCGCATCAAGGACTACGTCTTTGACTGGGATCGCATGCTCGCGTTCGAGGGCAACACGGCACCTTACCTGATGTACGCCCATGCCCGCATCCGTTCTATTCTACGCAAGGCAGACGTATCCGACGAAACCGTATCACGGGAATTGAAACTGGTGGAACCGGCCGAAAAGGCGCTCGGACTGCAATTGCTACAGTTCTCGGAGGTCGTCGAGAAGACTGCCGAAAATCTAAAGCCTCATTTACTCTGTTTGTACCTGTTTGAAACAGCGTCGGCGTTTTCAACCTTCTACGAACACTGCCCGGTGTTGAAATCGGAAGGCGCCACGCAAGCCTCTCGCCTTGCCCTTTGTTCCGTGACGGCGCGGGTGTTGGCGCAAGGGCTGGGCCTCCTTGGCATCGGCGCCCCGAACCAACTTTAGGCGGTGGGTGAGCTGACGACTGCAGCCGGGGGTTGCTTGCGTCGCGTCTTCCAATCCATCAACAAAACCGCACCCAGGGCAAACACGGCCGCGATCAACATGATCTGATTGTTGGCGCCAAGCAGGCGCGTTGCCGATGCCGTCAACGCAACCAGCAGAATGGGTCGCAACACACGATCCGGTGCTCGCGAGGACAACCTGGCGCCAATGTAAACGCCGGGGATTGCGCCGACCAAGATTGAAGTTGTGAGTGCCAGGCGAAAATCACCAAACAGAAAATGTGCGAGTGCGGCCGAGGCCACAAGCGGAATCGCCTGAACCAGATCGGTGCCCACCAGATCGGAAAGCTTGAGCCGGGGATAAAGCATCAACAGCATCACGATCATGAGCGAGCCCGATCCAACCGAGGTCATACCGACGATGAGACCGCCCAGGATACCAATGATAACTGTGGGCAGGCGTCTGATAGGAACCGGCGTACCGGGAGGCGCGTCGCGGTGTTTGCGAACAATCAGCGGCCGCAAAAGAATTCCTGCCGAGGCCAACACCAGCGCCACCCCCAGTCCAAGCTTGATGGTGCTCTGAATCTGCGTGCCACCGAACGACTTGAGCAGCAACACGCCGAGAAACGCACAGGGGAGCGAGCCCAGCATCAGCCACTTCACAAGCTGCATGTTGACCGTGCCCCGGCGCAGGTGAACACCACCACCGATGGGCTTCATGATAAGCGACGCCACCACGTCGCTCGAAACCGCTGCGAGCGGTTCAATGCCGAAGATCAAAACCAACATGGGCGTCATCAGCGCGCCACCACCGACGCCCGTCAAACCCACAATGGACCCAACCAATAAGCCACCAATCGCTATGGGAAGATCGATCACAAGAGGGCTCCTAATGCGGACGTGAAAATACGGAATCCATTGCCCCATCCATGGGATAGACCTCCGATTACCGACGTCTATGCGATTACCGACGCCTACGCCAATACGGAGGCCTACGCGCCGCTTAAAACCGTGCGGTGCGTACGGTTCCAGTTGTTGATGAGATGGCGGAGCTCGGCGCGCGTTGCCTCGAGGCGTTGCTTGAGTTCTTGCTGCCCTTCGGGCTTGCCGCCAACCTTCTGCATCGACGCGTATTGCGATGCCAGTATACGGAATGCCTTGTGCTTCTCGACGACAGTGTCGTGCATCTCACCCATCAAGGCCTGAACGCGATCGCAAAGCGTAACTTTGCCGGATTTTGCGTTGAGTTCCAGGTGTCGACGCTTCTCGGCAAGCTGCGCAAGAATGATGGATTCTTCGGGAACCCGCTTGAGATCCGAGGTCAAACCGACTTTTGACAGCGTGTAGATGATCCACTTGTTGGGATCGAAATGCCAGGGGCGGAATCCGTTGCGGTAGTCATGTTGAAACTTGTGGTGGTAGTTGTGATACCCCTCGCCCAAGGTCAACACCGCCATGATGAAGCTGTCGCGAGCGGTCTGGTTGGTATCGTACGGTCGCGAGCCAATGGTATGACAGAGCGAGTTGATGAAGAAAACCGAGTGCTCAATCGCCGTGATGGCAACGTTCCCGCCAATCAGAAAACCGGATACGAGACCAATCCATAACGGCCGTCCAACAACGACGGAATATATTGTCGTCATGGCCATGGGCAACCCAAGTCCCATCGCGAAGTTCAGCCAACGCACGTGACGATGCTGCCACCGCACGAGCGGATCCTTGTGCAAATCATCGACGTTGTCGTGCGGGTTCTCCGGAACAAGTGGCGTGATGAGCCAGCCGATATGCGCCCACAAGAAGCCCCGATTAATGTTGTAGGGGTCGCCCTCGGTGTCGGCGTTCTTGTGATGGTGGCGATGCTCGGATGCCCACCACAAAGCCGAGTACTGAAACGTGCCTGCAGCAAAAAGAAGTGCCACGAGTCGCACGGGCCACGAGGCTTCGTAGGCGCGATGTGAAAACAGTCTGTGATAACCACCGGTCAAGCTGACCATGCCCGCGAGATACATGAATCCCGCCACGGCCCAGTCGAACCAACCCACTTGTTCACCGAAGCTACGGAGAAAAAGCGGCGTACCAACCAGGGCGAAGCCGGTGGTCAATACGAAAAAAATGATCGTTGGCCAGCTTACGGTTTTGGTGCGTTCAAGCGTCATTGTGGACAATTCTAGACAGGATACCCACGGCCCGGCGAATTGGGGAAAAAATAGGCAAAAAGTGCATGAACTGCGCTGCCGTTCAGTACTGCAACGAGAACAACACGCCGCGTCTGGGGGCGCCGTCACGTTTAGCTCTATCCAGCATTCCGTTTTTTCCGCACCTGCGTTAGACAGTCGGCATGTCGAGACGAATGCGCTGCTGTTTGCTCCCTGTTTTACTTTTAAGCTTTGCATTTTCCGCCGGCCATGCTGCAGCGCACCACAGTGACCCGGGTGCGTGGTTCCACCCGATGGCGGCGGAGACCACAGCAAAAACGACCCCCCCCGCTGCCGGAGTCACCGGCCAGGGGAAATATCGCTTCCGCGTGTTTCTAAAATCCGACGTTTTGCCCCAGACCGCACGCGATGTCCTCGTGAAGGCCCACGGTGGTTTCGCGGTCGACGAACGAGCAGGCAAGGGCGAAACCTACTGGGCGCTGCCGGGTGCCGGTGTTCTGCAAGTTGCCCCGAACATGAAGTCGGTGGCGTTGCTGAAGACCACACCTGCCGTCAAAGAAGCGGCGTTGCACAACACCACCATCTGGTACACCAAAGGCAAACCGATGCTCGTGTTTCCGGGTGTGGAAGCCGCGAAGATTTTCACGACGGATATCGAAGGCACGTTGTTACACACCCTGGATGCGCCGATTGGGAATGAATTCAGCATCCCGATCGTCAACGACTACTTCCGTGGCGCCGGCAACTTTGTACCAACCGACGTCGAACAAATCGACGGCGTCTATTACATCACGACGGGTTATTCGAATCTCGACTATGTGTTGACCGCGCGGGTGACGAGCACGTCCCCCTTCAAGGCGCAGTGGCACGATTTGGCGTTCGGCGGCAGAGGCAATGGCCCCGGCCAATTCGGAACCGGCCATGGCATCACCGTGCGGCCTGGGACAAAAACCATCGAGATCGCGGATCGGCCCAACGCGGAGATTGACCGCTTCACCCGTCACGGTCAGCACCTCGGCACACAGAAAACCCCTGCGGGCTCGTTGCCTTGTGATACGTTTTTCCTCGACCAGTATATGCTGGTACCCGCGCTCGACGGCCCCAACCGCAAGGAGGGCGCCCCCATCTACCTGTACGAAAACGGCGAACTCGTCTCGACCATACTGGCAAAGAAGGATCTCGGCCTCGAGAACTTCCAGCACATTCACAACGCGGTCTTGCGCCGGGTCGACGGCAAGCTTTATGTCATCGCACAGGCCTGGAACCCGGGCGACTTCGCCGTGTTCGAGCAAATCAACAACTAGGCCGATATGTTACTTTAAACCGTGGCTATCTTGCCAGGGTACAAGGTTCGGTTCGCGAGTATTGCGATTGCAGGCGGCCCTGATCTAAAGCTGCGGATGCTGCAGGATCGCCAACAATACAGCGATCCGTTGGGCGAAGCTGAGGCCGCTGGTATCTCTCCGGCGGCGTGGCCTTTGTTTGGTTTGTTGTGGCCGTCTGCACAGAAACTGGCCGATCTGATGCAAACCTGGCCGCTCGGCAACAGCCGCATCCTCGAGGTGGGTTGTGGCCTCGCACTCGCAAGCCTCGTGGTTCACCGCAGACACGGCAACATCGCCGCCAGCGATTGCCATCCGCTGGCCGAGTCGTTTCTCAAGGCAAATTTGTTGTTGAACAATCTACCCGCTCTCAAATACCAGGTCGGCAACTGGGGACGCGCCAATCCAGCTTCAGAAGTCGCCGATTTGATCATCGGTTCGGATCTTCTGTACGAGCGCGATCACCCAGAACAACTGAGCGGCTTCATTTCTGAAAATGCTGCCCCCACTTCCAAGGTGCTAATCATCGATCCCAACCGCGGCAACCGCAATGCGTTTCACCGACACATGGCCGCACACGGATATTCGTTGACGGAATCCGCAATCAAAACACCCCTTTCGGATGGAAGCGCCTATTCCGGTCGACTGCTGACCTACGAACGCAGCCGATAACGCATCGGGATTGGGATCGAGCTGCAAATAGCCCGGGTGCTAGGCTTGCAGCCGCGCCCATGCCTACCGCTTTTAAGCTCCACACCGATCTGGAACCGAAGGGTGATCAACCGCGCGCGATTGCCGAGCTCAACGCTGGCATAGAACGGGGTGATACCGCGCAGGTGTTACTCGGCGTGACAGGCAGCGGCAAGACCTTTACTGCCGCCCAGGTCATTGCCAAAGCCAACCGACCCACCCTCGTGATGGCGCATAACAAGACGCTTGCGCATCAACTGTATCTCGAGTTCAAGGGTCTCTTTCCGGACAACGCCGTCCACTACTTCGTCAGCTACTACGATTACTATCAGCCCGAGGCCTTTGTTCCAGCGACGAACACCTTTATCGAAAAGGACTCTCTCATCAACGAAGAGATTGATCGCATGCGACACGCGGCGACCTACGCGCTGCTCACCCGACGCGACGTGATCATCGTGGCCTCCGTTTCTTGTATCTACGGTATCGGCGCGGCGGAAGCCTATCTTGGGATGAAGATCGATCTTGCGACCGGTCTGAACGTCAGACGCGATGCGGTCCTGAGACGGCTCGTCGAAATCCAGTATGAACGCAATGATATGGACTTCTCGCGCGGATCGTTTCGGGTGCGTGGCGATGTGGTTGAGGTTTTCCCCGCTTATGAACAGGAAATCGCCATACGAATCGAATGGTGGGGTGATACGATAGAGACCATCAGCCAGGTCGATCCCCTGCGCGGAAAGGTCTTGCGCAAAATTGACGAGGTTTCGATCTTTCCCGGCTCGCACTACGTTACGCCCCGCGATCAGTTGACCCGCGCCATGGGCGGCATTCGAGAGGAACTGCGCGAACGACTGCAGGAACTGAAATCCGAAAACAAGCTGGTCGAAGAACAACGTCTTTCGCAGCGCACCCTTTACGATCTCGAAATGCTCGAACAGATGGGGCATTGCAAGGGCATCGAAAACTACGCCCGCCACCTCACTGGCCGTTCCCCCGGTGAGCCACCGCCTACCCTCATCGACTATTTCCCGAAAGATTATCTTCTTATCGTCGACGAGTCGCACCAAACGGTTCCGCAGGTGGGTTCGATGTACAAGGGCGACCGAGCACGCAAGGAAACCCTTGTGAACTACGGATTCCGATTGCCGTCTGCGCTCGACAACCGCCCCCTCAAGTTCGACGAGTGGGAAAAACGCCACGGTCAAGCCATCTATGTTTCAGCCACGCCTGGCAACTTTGAAGTCAACGAGGCCCAGGGTGTCGTCGTTGAACAGGTCATTCGTCCCACGGGATTGCTCGACCCGGAAATCGAGATTCGTCCTGTTGGCAATCAGGTGGACGATGTCATGAGCGAGATTCGCCTACGCATTGCGATGGGCGATCGCATCCTGGTTACCACCCTGACCAAGCGCATGGCCGAAGATCTCACAGAATACCTTTCGGAACTGGGGATCAAGGTCCGCTACCTGCACTCCGACATTGAAACGCTGGAACGGATCGAGATCTTGCGATCGCTCCGCATCGGCGAGTTTGACGTTTTAGTCGGCATCAATCTGTTGCGAGAAGGCCTAGATCTGCCCGAGGTCTCGCTGGTGGCCATCTTGGATGCAGACAAAGAAGGCTTTCTACGCTCGGAGCGTTCTTTAATCCAGACCATCGGTCGCGCTGCCCGAAACCTGCGTGGCAAGGTGATCATGTATGCCGATCGAGAAACCGGCTCGATGAAGATCGCCATCAGCGAAACCTTGCGCAGACGGGCCATTCAGGACGCCTACAACAAGGTTCATGGCATCACGCCACAGTCAGTTCAAAAGGCAATTGCGGAATTGGCCGGTACAGCGCAGGACGACTATGTGCAACGAAACGATGCGCGCCCCACCCGCAAAGGCTCAAAACGAGCCGACAAATCCCGTGTGGACAGCGATCAAAATCTCCAGCCGACGGAAATTCCAGCAGCCATCAGGCAATTGCGGGAAGAAATGCACAAACTTGCTGAGCAGCTTGAGTTTGAAAAGGCGGCCGATCTGCGCGATCGCATACGGTTGCTGCAAGAGCGCGCGTTGCTCGTCGGCTGATCGCCGTCAGGTTACGATGATCCCGCGATAGGCCAAACGCCATACACGGGTTTCGTTTGCCTCGCACTGTTTTTCCCGGCGAGATCGCGCGTCAACAGGACGCACCCGGGAGAAACGCCACGGCCCAACGAGATTCACGAGCAACCCGGCGTCCGCAAGCGACTCGAGCGCCGCCATGGCGTCGAGCGCCAGATCGAAGATGTCGGTTGCAACGTGGATCTCGCCACCGGGCTTCAGCGCGCGCAACATTCCGTGCGCCAGCGCCGGTTCAATGACCCGCCGTTTGTGTTGCCACTTTTTAAACCAGGGATCGGGAAAATAGAGGAAAAAGCGATCCACGCGACCGGCAGGAAATAGCCGCGGCAGATCCACCGAGATGTTCGAGAAGATGCTGCGAAAATTTTGAAGCCCTGCTTTTTCGCCATCGCGGTTGGCGCGCCGGACAAGTTCCGTACGGATTTCGAGACCTATGAATTGCCGCTCAGGATGCGCCGCCGCCAGTTCGATCATCAGATGTGCCTCGGCCGAACCGAGCTCCACGTCGAGAGGCGCGCCTTCCGGTATCTCCAGCTTCGGCAGATCGATGTTGAGCAGCGTGGATCGCAATGGATTCACGTGCTGACGGACGCGACTGCTTGCCACGATCGACCGTCGTTCCTCTACTGGCCTTCTTCGTTGATAAGCGCTATCTGCCAACCATCCGAAGCGAGAAAGGCACCGTCTTCTTGCTGCCGTTGTGGTTCATACATCGGCGGCGGATTCGACTGCCGAGCCTGTGCGGCCAACCGTTCCATTGATTGCAACAAAGCAGCCTCTCCGTCGAGTTTTTCGCGCAGGACCGTGGCACGTTCCAACATACCTTCCAGGCGAAAGCGAACGCCCTCCAGGATCTGCAAAGCGTTGGTTTTTGCCGGATCTGTCATGACTTCTGAATTGCCGCTGGCACGGACTCGATGGGTCCGTTGTCTTTTCGGTCAAGGTGGTTGACCCAAAGCTGATGCAGGATACCGATGAGGTAACTCGTCAGCATGTAGACTGCCAATCCCGCCGGCAGAAACAACTGGAATCCGGTGAACATGATGGGCATCATGAAGGCCATCATCTTCTGCTGCGCCGGATCGGCCCCGGGGGGCGCCATCCGCATCTGCAGAAACATCACGACGCCCATCGCCAGCGGCGAGATGTAAAACGGATCGGGTGCCGACAGATCGTGGATATGCAGCCCGAGATCCGCGCGGTAAAGTTCGACCGAGTAACTAAGCGTTGAAAATAGAGCGATCCAGATGGGCATCTGAATCAAGGCCGGTAGGCATCCGCCAAGTGGGTTCACCCCGGCCGTCTTGTAAAGATTCATCGTCTCGCGGCCCATCCGCTCGCGATCGTCGCCGTACTTCTTGCGAAGCTCCGCCATCTTGGGCCCAAGGCGCGCCATCTTCTTGCCGGAGACAAGCTGCTTGTGGGTTGGGTAGAAGGTCACCATGCGCACGAGGATCGTGAGCAAAATAATCGCGAGGCCCCAGTTATGGGTCAGACCGAAGAACATCTTCAAGAGCGCCAACATCGGCCGCGACAGAAAGGCAAAGCTCACGTTCACCACACGATCCAGCTCGGCTGGCTGACCCTGTCCACCCGCCACCATCGGCGCTGCCATGACTGCCGTCAGATCGATGCGGTACTTGGGACCGACGTACAATTCGAAAGGATAAACGAGCGACTTCTGAGGTGCGACCTTGGCCTCGTCAAGCGCCACGAAAATTTCGGCCGCCGAGGCAACCTCGTCCCCTTTTTGCACCACACGCTGGCCGCACTTGCGACCGCCGCCCTCCCCTTGCGCGGGAGGCACAGCCGCCAGCGTGAAAAAGCGCTCGTCGGCAGCAATCCATCGCACCACACCCTGTTCGTCGTACTTTTCTTTGATCAGCGCATCGACGGCGTTCCTCTCGATGTCGTCGTTGATGAGGCAGGCCATTTCCGTGATGCTGGCCGTCGCATAGTCGAAAAATCCGCCACCCTTGGTTGCCGGATTTTGCTGGCCGAACAGGTGCAACACAAGATTGTGCTTCTGTTCGGCCGAAGAGCGGTTCTCGACCGCGACTTCCAGTTGCAAGCGATAACGCTCGCCACGCAACCGATAGGTCTTTCGAACCGCGACCCCGTCTGCCTCGGCGACAAAAATTACGTGGGTCTGGCTGCTCTCGATCAAGCGGTAAATCGTCGACTCGGGCAATTGAAAGCCCGACCCCGGAAAACTCAACAGAAAGGGGTGCTGCCTGGCTTCGACGCCACGGGTGATTTCAAGACCTTGTGAGCGATCGCCCTTTGCAGGTGCAAACTTGTCGCCCTTCAAGAAGGCCTGTTTCAGCGTCGCGCCGCGATCGGTGAAGACGTAGCGTGTGTGCTCGTTCTCGAGCGTGACGGTTTGTTCTGGTGCGGTCGCGGATACAGGCGGAGCTGTTGCATTTCCCGCAGCCGGAACGTCGCCTGGTGTTCCGGCCCCCGGTTGGGCCACGGGTTGGGCCACGGGTTGCGTTTTCGCTGCCACAGGCGCTACCGGTGCCGTCTGGCGCGGACCCATGGTGTATTGCCAGACGCCGAAGATGCCTGCGCAAAGCGCGAGCGCGAGTATCAAGTTTCTTTTTTCCTGGTCCATCGCTTCAGGTTTCCGATTGGTTTCGAGTGGACGTGGTTATTTCTGGCACCGGATCAATCCCACCCCGCGAAAAGGGGTGACACCGACAAATTCGTGCCGTTGCGAGCAGCAATCCGCGCAGCAAACCATGCGTTCGCAAGGCCCGTTCGGCGTAAGTCGAACACGAGGGGTGAAACCGACACCGCGGTCCGAGGAGAGGCGAAATCATTTTTTGGTAGATATAAATCAACCAAATCAAAGGCTCGATCGACATTGCGAGCCTCGGCCGCCACCCACGCAATAACGTTGTCATCGTGTGACCCCGCGCACCCGCGCGAAAAGCTGCCGCAGATCCTGTCGGCACGCATCGAGGCTTGCCTCGGCTGCCGCGGGCCTGGCGATCACCACCCAATCCGATTCGAACGCCCCTTCGGTCGCGAATTTGCGAAAGGTCTCGCGCACGCAACGTTTCACGCGACTACGAACCACCGCGCAACCCACTTTCTTGCTCACCGTCACGCCAAGGCGAACTCGAAGCGAACGATCCCTGTCACCCAGCACGCCTGTTACCAAGACGAATAACTTTCCGCCGCCTACACGCCGACCGCTGTCTTGGAGGGCCAAGAACTGTCGCCTTTTGCGCAGCCGTGCCGCGCGCGGAAATCGTTCATCGCGCGTCGAGTTTGGCATGGCTTCCGAAAATCCCGCTCGTGGAGGTCTGCGCGCAACCCAGCCCAGGCCGGGTCCATCAAAATGGAGCCGACCTTCGGTCAGACGGCGCGATACGGACTATTTACCGGAAACCTTGACGGTCAGATTCTTGCGGCCCCGACGACGTCGGCGACGCAGAACTTCCTGACCCCCTTTGGTCTTCATACGCTTACGAAAACCATGGGTCCGTGCTCTTCGCTTCTTGTGTGGCTGGTAAGTTCTTTTCACAGGGAATTCTCCTCCGCCCAACTGTGGAGATGGGGGCCGAATCAACTAGCACCGGGATGGCCGAGTGTCAAACCGACCCTTTTGGGACCAAGTCGCACGATTTGCGGGAAATTTCCGCGTAAAACGCGAAATCTGCAGTTTTTTCGGTTGGTTCTTCGGAGAATACCAATTCCGTCGTCTTGCGGTTCACGCAAGTGGCCGTCACACGGGAATTTGCGCCACTGGCCGTGCAAAATATTCGAAAAATCTCGGATGGATTGCAGCATCCGCCTGGACGATCCTCGAAACCCTCTTTTTTTATTGCCCTTTCCCGGATCGAAGCCGTGACACAACCTCCAAATCCAGGAAATCGACCGATCCCACCCTGTGGAAAAAAACCTCGGTATTCTCGATACATCTGCGATTTCCGACGCAACAGGGTTGTTGCAGGGAACGAGGGTTTGATACACCTCCCCCTGCGTTCGGCGGGCGGATTTTTTTCCGCTGGCTTCTTGGCCCTTCCAGTCTTCCAAGCCGGGAGCCTCCGTCTGTTCGCAACTGTTGGTGAACCTGGGATAAAGGCGTGCAAGCCCCGGGAACGCCTTGTGTTTTTTCGTGCGCTCGCCTGTGGATAACTATGACTGAACTTTGGGGACAGGTTGTTTCGTCGATTGAGGAAAAAGTCGCTCCCGCCCAACGGGATAGTTTGCTGCGTCCCATCGAGCTCGTTTCGATGGAAGGTGAAACCGTGCGCCTCCGGGTGCCAAACCGCTATCAGATGGAGTGGTTCGAGGACAACTATCTGGGTGTCGTCATCGAGGAATTGAAGGCCCGCACGGGCGTGACCTACCAGGTCGAGTTTGAATTGACCGAACAGGAATCCGCCCAGCTTGCTTTACCGGAGTCCGCTTCGATGTCGGCCGGATCGGTTGCCGCGGCCAACGGGACGCTCAACCGCGGCGCTTATCGCGCGCCAACCGTCGCGCCTGCCCCGTCGCTGCAACAACGTTACACCTTCGAGCAGTTTGTGGTGGGTCCAACCAATCGCTTCGCTCACTCCGCGGCACAGATGGTCGCCGAGTTGCCTGGTCAGCGCTGGAACCCACTTTTCATTTACGGTGGCTCCGGCGTCGGAAAGACCCATCTCCTGCACGCCATCGGCCACGAGATCTATCGGGCCCATCCCGACTGGAAGATCGTATTCATCACTTGCGAAAAGTTCGTGACCGATTTCATCGGTTCGATCATGAACCAGAACCGCGGTGGCGGGGTCAACCTGATGGAAGAGTTCCGCAAGCGTTATCGCGAGTCTGCGGATGTGCTTCTGATCGACGACATCCAGTTCCTTTCCAACAAGGACAGTTCACAAGACGAGTTCTTCCACACATTCAACGCGCTTCATCACGCTCATAAACAAATCGTGATGACCTGCGACAAGCTTCCCGCGGAGGTGTCAGGTCTCGAGGATCGCCTGCGAAGCCGCTTCACCTGGGGTCTTATCGCAGAGATGGGTCTACCGGATCTGGAAACCCGCGTGGCGATTCTGAAACGCAAGGCGGAACGGGAGAATGTGGTGCTTCCCGACGATGTGGCGATGTACATCGGCGGTGCTGTGAAAACCAGCGTTCGCGATCTCGAGGGCGCACTGGCACGACTCGTTGCGCGTTCTTCATTTGAACACCAGGAGGTATCTCTCGCGCTTGCAAAAGAGGCATTGAAGAACTTCCTTCCGGAAACCCCGATTGGTCTCACGATTGAGGCGGTACAACGGGAAGTTGCCAACTACTTCAACGTCAAACTGGCTGATTTGAAGGGTCCAAAGCGTCACCGTGCGATTTCCCATCCTCGGGCCATTGCGATGTTTCTTTCACGCCAACTCACCACCATGAGTTATCCCGAGATCGGCCACCGCTTTGGCGGCAAGGACCACTCGACCGTCATCACAGCGGTTCGCAAGATCGACCGTCTTATCAAAGAAGACGTCGCTCAGCGCAGCATCGTGAAGACGATCGAATCGCATCTACTCGACAATTAGTTGTCGAATCATCCCGCGATTACAACGCAACAATTCGCCGTCCCGTTACGGCCATTGTTGCGTTGTATTGCGTTTGCGTTTATTGCGTTTGCGCTTCGTTGCAATGTATTTGCATTGCGCTTGGTTTGCCTGCGCTTGGTTTGCATTGCGCTTCATTCGCCTTGCGTTTGCCCTACGCTTCGTTTGCCTTGCTTGGTCGCCATCCTGGGAATCGCATTTTTGGCTTGATTTGGTTCGTGCAATAAGCATTTGTTCCGCATCGTGGTGAACAACCCTGTGGAGTACGCGGGGGTAAACCTGTTCATGTTTTGTGGTGAAGCCGCGTTGACGCGACCTGCCGACTTATCCCCACCCTTTCCCCAGGTTTCCGAGTCAATTTTCCACAACCCATAACCCTTCATTCTCCGTCGGAGAATTGGTTTTGATAACAGTTTGAACAACCCCTACAACCCCTACTAGATCTGATCTTCATATTCTAAATTTTTAGAGTAGTCTGACCGCCCTGGGGTTTGTTTTCAGGAACGCTCGTGCGAGGAAGATAGGCAATGGATTTCAAGATCGAAAAGAGTTTGCTCCAAAAAGGTTTGTCTCTTGCGGCTGGCATTGCCGATCGCAAGAACACCTTGCCGATTCTTGCCAACGTTCTCATCAGGACCGATGGCAAAGGGAAGATCATTTGCGCCGCGACGGATCTACACGTCACCTTGATTGCTGAGCTTCCCGCCAAGGTCGAGAAAGAAGGTGGTTTAACCCTCGCTGCCAAACAATTCGGAGACATCGTGAGGGGCCTCGCAAGCGACGAGGTGCAGATCAGCCGAACCGAGCAGAACTGGGCCGAGATTCGAAACGGCCGTTCCGAGTTCAAGGTCGTCGGCATGGCCGATCGAGAGTACCCAAAGCTTCCGTCTTCGGCCGAGGTGAAAACCGTTGAAATCAAACCCTCCATCTTGTGCGAGATGATTGAGAAGACGGCGTTCTCGGTTTCGACCGACGAAACCCGACAGCATCTGGCCGGCGTCCTATTCGAATGTGATGGAAATAGAGCTCGTATGGTTTCGACGGATGGTCACCGACTCTCGAAAGTTGAACGAGATTTTCAGGGACCAGCGCTTGAAAAAGGAATTCTCATCCCTCGAAAAGGCATCATGGAGATCCGGCGCTTGCTCGAAGGCAGAGAAAAGCCCTGTGGCTTTGGCATTGACGGATCGAATCTCGTCATCAAAGCCGATGAGTTGACGCTCACGATAAAACTCTCTGACAGCCAATTTCCGCCTTATCAGCAGGTCATCCCGAAGGAATACGAGCGCAAGGTATTCGTTCCCCGTGACGCGCTCCTCGACGCCTTGAAACGCGTCTCCATCATGGCCTCCGATAAAACCTTTGGGGTTCGCTTGAGCGTCGAAAAGGGTTGGCTCGGTATCGAGGCCGACAGCCCCGATATGGGA